>JBIODO010000109.1:0-10650 GCA_044445225.1 Burkholderiales bacterium | reverse complement strand
TTTCAATGCAACGACTCGGCGAGTTGCGCCGCTCCAGCGGCGCATCCCACGCGGACACCATGGATCCGGCTCCGCCGGTCCGTCGGTGTCGCCCCCTTGAGGGGGAGGCGTCGAAGGCGCATCGGGGGTGGGTCATATCGTCACGCCGCCGTCGATGACCAAACTCTGGCCGGTCATGAACGACGAGGCGGACGACGCCAGGTACACGGCGGCGCCGGCGATCTCATCGGGCTCGCCGATGCGCTTGAGCGGTGTGGTGGCGGTGCGCTTCTTTAGCGCCTCGGGGTCTTCCCACAGCGCGCGCGCGAAGTCGGTCTTGATCAGCCCCGGCGCGATGCAGTTGACGCGCACGTTGTGCGGGCCGTACTCCACCGCGAGGTTGCGCGCGAGCTGGAAGTCGGCGGCCTTCGAAATGCAGTACGCGCCGATGATCGGCGAGCCGCGCAGGCCGCCGATCGACGACACGATGATGATCGAGCCGTCGCGTCGCTCGATCATCTGCGGCACCGTGAAGTTGATCAGCCAGTGGTTGGCGATCACGTTGTTCTCGAGGATCTTGCGGAATTGGTCGTCCTCGATACCGGCCTGCGGGCCGTAGTAGGGGTTCGACGCCGCGTTGCACACCAGCACGTCGATGCGGCCGAGCTGGCGCGTGGTGGCGTCGACCAGATTCTTCAGATCGTCTTTCTTGGAGATGTTGGCCGGGATCGAGATCGCGCGGCCGGCGCCGTGCTTGGCATTGATCGCGTTGGCCACTTCCTGGCACGGCTCGGCCTTGCGCGACGAGATCACGACCTTGGCACCATGCTCGGCCAGGCGTTCGGCGATGGCCTTGCCGATGCCGCGCGATGATCCGGTGATGACGGCCACCTTTCCGTCCAGTGAAAACAGCGACATCTGCGTCTCCTGTGGGCTCGGCACACTAGCGTTTGCGCCAAACCCGTTTTTCTGAAAGCCGGCTAAAGTGGGCCACGCTTCCCCTGGGAGGTCTTCGAGCTCTGGTCCGCGAAGTGAACATACCAGAATTTTTGAAAGGCGAGAATGAGCATTTCCTTTGACGGCCGCGTGGCCATCGTCACCGGCGCTGGCGGCGGCCTGGGCCGGCAGCACGCGCTGGCCTTGGCCGCGCGCGGCGCGAAGGTCATCGTCAACGATTTCGGCCGTCCCGCATCCGAGGGGTCGGAGCAGGGTAACGCGGCCGACGCGGTGGTGGCGGAAATCCGTGCCGCCGGCGGCACCGCGCTCGCCAACCACGCGTCGGTCACCGACGAGGCGGCGGTCAACCACATGGTCAGGGACACGCTGGCCGCCTGGGGCCGCGTGGACATCCTCGTCAACAACGCGGGCATCCTGCGCGACAAGAGCTTCGGCAAGATGACGCTGGACGACTTTCGCGCCGTGGTCGATGTGCACCTGATGGGCGCCGTGGTCTGCACGCACGCAGTGTGGAACACGATGCGCGCGCAACAATACGGCCGCGTGGTGATGACGACCTCTTCCTCGGGCCTGTACGGCAACTTCGGCCAGGCCAACTACGGCGCCGCCAAGATGGCGCTGGTGGGCCTGATGCAGACGCTGGCGATCGAAGGCGCCAAGGACGACATCCGCGTCAACTGCCTGGCGCCGACCGCGGCCACGCGCATGACCGAGGGTTTGCTACAGCCGCAGATGCTGCAACTGTTGACGCCGGAGTCGGTGACGCCGGGCCTGCTCTATCTGGTGTCGCAGGATGCGCCGACCCGCACCATCCTGTGCGCCGGTGCCGGCACCTTCGCGCGCGCCCATGTCACGCTGACGCCCGGCCTGCACATCGGCAACGGTGCCGACGCTGCCGAGCGCGTGGCCGCCCACTTCGCCGAGATTTGCAGCCGCGCTGGCGAGTCGGTGCCCAACAGCGGCGCCGCGCAATCTCACAACGAATTGGCCCAGGCGATGGCCGCCGCGCGCTGACCATGCGGCCGCCGATGGCGCACGACGGCGCCGCTGCCGAAATCGCCCCGGCAGCCCAAGCCGCACCGGCGCGCGCCGCGCACGCCGCCGCCATCGCGCCGCCGCTGGCCGCGTTGCATGGCGAGGTGCCGCCACGCCCGCGCTGGTTTGCCGACGCGCTCGCCCACGAGCCCGAGGAGAGTTGGCACGTGGTGCAAGGCGCGCGCATCGAAACGCTGGCCTGGGGCCCGCGCGGCGCGCCCGGCCTGCTGCTGCTGCACGGCAAGATGGCGCACGCGCGCTGGTGGAGTTTCATCGCACCGTTTCTTGCGCAGACGCACCGCGTGGTCGCGCTGTCGTTCGCCGGCATGGGCGGCTCCGACTGGCGGGATGCCTATTCGACAACCACGATGGCCGACGAGGCGATGGCGGTGGGTGAGGCCAGCGGACTGTTCGAGGCACCGCGGCCGCCCGTCGTGGTGGGTCACTCGTTCGGTGGCTTCGTGGCGCTGCTGTGTGCGCAGCAGCACGGCGCGCGCCTGGCCGGCGTGTTCATGCTCGACACGCCGTTGATGTCGCGCGAGCAGCGGCAAGCCCGCAGCCGGCCCGGCCTGCGGCAGGCGATCGCACTGCGCCCGACCAAGCACTATGCGAGTCTGGGTGCCGCGCTGGCGCGCTTTCGGTTCGCGCCCGAGCAGCCGTGCGAGCACCTGTACATCGCCGACCACATCGCCCGCACGTCGCTCAGGCCGGTGCAGACCGCCGACGGTGCCGCGGTGGCGTGGACGTGGCGCTTCGATCCCAAGGTAGCCCCGGTGGGCCCGGGCAACGCGGCGCAGGCGCTGGCCGAAGCGGCCTGCCCGATGGCCATCGGCTGGGGTGCCGACTCCGCGCTCGTCACGCCGGCGGTGGCGCGCTACGCATGCGAGCTGGCGGGTCCGGCGGCGCCGCGCATCGAGATACCCGCTGCACGTCACCACGTGATGGTCGACCAGCCGCTGGCGCTGGTGAGCGCTCTGCGCACGCTGCTGCAAACCTGGCCGGGTGGTTGATGAGGTGCGGTCCGCGCGCGCCACGCGGCGCGGTCGGCATAATTCGCAGCGACCCGCCACCGGTGCTGGCCACCAGCCCGCCGCGGCGCACATCGAGCCGATGACCAAGCAGCCCCCGCCGTCGACCACGCGCTATCAGGAAAAGCGCGAGAGTGTGCTCAATGCGGCGGCGGTGCTGTTCAACCAGCGCGGCGTCAAGGGAGCGACGCTGTCGGACATCGCCACCAGCGTCGGCCTGGTCACCAACAGCGTCACGTACTACTACCGCAAGAAGGAAGACCTCGCCACCGCCTGCTTCCTGCGCACGATCGACGCGTTCAACGGGTTGGCCGCGACGGCGGCCCGCGAGGCCGGGCCCGAGGCGCGCATCGCGGCGTTCTATGCGTCGCTGGCACGCCTGCTGGCCGACATCGAGCTCGGCGGTCATGTGCCGATCGTCACCTTCAACGATGTGCGCGCGCTGCCCAGTCCGCATGCCGAGCAGGTGTTCACCGCCTACACCGACATGTTCCGCCACGTGCGCAATCTGTTGAAGGGCCCCGACACGGCGCACCTGGCGCGTGACGACCTCAATGCCCGCGGCCACATCGTGCTGTCGGCTGCGCACAACCTGCGCCAGTGGGTCGGCCGCTACGAAGTCGAAGAGTACCCGCGCGTGGCGCAGCGTCTGGCCGACATCGTGGTGCACGGCCTGCCCGCCGCCGGCTCGGGCTGGCAGGCCGCCGACAGCGAGCGCCATTGGCGATTGGGCGAAGACAACGGCGGCACCAGCGAGGCCTTCCTGCGGGCGGCCACCGCGTTGGTCAACGAGCAGGGGTACCGCGGCGCCTCGGTCGACAAGATCTCGGCGCGCATCAACGTGACCAAAGGTTCGTTCTATCACCACAACGACAACAAGCACGACCTGATCTCCGAGTGCTTCGATCGCACGTTCGCGGTGGTGCGGCGCGCGTTGAGCCTGGCCGAAGACAGCCCCGGCAGCGGCTGGAGCCGCGCCTGCGCGGCCGCGCGTGCGCTGGTGCGCTACCAGTTGTCACCCGAAGGGCCGCTGCTGCGCGCCACCGCGGTCAGCGCGTTGCCCGACGAGGCGCAGCGCGACAACGTGCGGCGCACGCAGTTCCGCCTCACCGAGCGCATGACCAGCGTGGTGGTCGACGGCATGATCGACGGCTCGATCCGGCCGCTCGATCCGCACATCGCCGCCCAGGCGTCGATCGCGGCGATCAACGCCGGGGCGGAGCTGAACCGCTGGGTGCCGACGGCGACAGCGGACAACGCCGCCAACCTGTTCGTGCGGCCGGCGCTGCAAGGCGTGTTGTGCCCTGGTATGCCGCCTGCTTGATCACGCATCGCTGACACACGGGTGCACCGGCCGGGAGCGTCGTTTGCTCGCGAGACGCCACGACTGGGCACGTGCCTCGCAAGTGTCGGCCGACTGCAACAACCCAGACCTTCAGAGATGCCAGCGATCGAGCCCACGCCCACACGCGGCTGCATTCGGTTTCCAACGCCGCCGCGCCGCGGCTTGAAGTGCCCCTCGGTGGCGCCGTAGTCTCTCCGCCATGCGATTTCCACTCCGTCGCAGTGCATGGCCCGTCGCTGCCTTGTTCTTGCTGGGCGCGGCGGCGTGGCGCCATGCCGGCGCGTTCGATTTCAACGACGTGGCACGCGAGGCCGAGCGCGTCGCGCGAGCACCCTACCGACAACCGCCTGCGGCCGATCCCGCGCTGGCCGCACTCAGCTACGACGCCTACCGCAAGCAGCGCTTCCGTCCCGAGCAGTCCATTTGGCGCGGCACCGGTGCGCCGTTCGAGTTGCAGTACTTTGCGCGCGGCCGAGGCTTCACGCGCTCGTTGACGCTGTTCGAACTGGTCGGCGACGAGGTGCGACCGCTGAGCGCACCGGCCAGCATGTTCGAGGGCGGCGCACCCGCCGGGGCGGCCGGCGTGCGCGTGCATCGCTGGGTCGATCAGCCGCGGCGGCGCAGCGACGAGGTGGTGGTCTTTCTCGGCGCGAGCTATTACCGCATGGTGGCTCAGGGTCTGTCCTACGGGCTGTCAGCGCGCGGCCTGGCGGTCGACACGGTGGGCGGTGCGGGCGAGGAATTCCCGGCGTTCACGACCTTCTGGTTTCACCGGCCGCAGCCCGGCGACACCGAAGTTCGTTTCTATGCGTTGCTCGAGTCACCGCGCGTCACTGGAGCCTATGGCTTCGTCGTGCGTCCCGGCGGCGCAGTGGCGACGATCGACGTGCGCGCGCGGCTGACGCTGCGCGAGCCTGTGGCCCGGCTGGGCATCGCGCCGCTGACCAGCATGTTCCTGGCCGGCGAGAACCAACCGACCGCCGACGACTACCGCCCCGAGGTGCACGACTCCGATGGGCTGCAGATCGTCACCGGCAACGGCGAATGGCTGTGGCGGCCGCTCACCAACCCGCGCGGCGTGTTCGTCACCAGCTTCGCGATGCCCAAGCTGCGCGGTTACGGCTTGATGCAGCGCGACCGCAACTTCGCCAGCTACCACGATCTCGAAGCGCGCTATGAGATGCGCCCGAGCGCGTGGATCGAGCCGTTGGGCGAGTGGGGTCCCGGGCGGGTTGAACTGCTGCAGTACCACACCCCCAACGAGACGCACGACAACATCGGCGCCTACTGGGTGCCCGAGCGGTTGCCTGCGCCCGGACAGCCGATGGAGTTTGCGTGGCGCATGACGGTGTCCGACGACAAGCCCACGCCAACCGGCGCGTGGGTGGTGCAAAGTCGACGCGGCCACGGCTACCGCGAGGCGGTGATCCCGCCCGAGCAGATGCAATACCACGTCGACTTCGCCGGCCCGGCACTCGAGGGCGTCGATGACCAGGCGGTCGAAGCGGTGGCCACCGCCAACGCCAACGTGCGCGGCCTGCGCGCGATCGCGCACCGCAACGGGGTGACCGGCGGTTGGCGCGTCACGCTGGACTTCGAACGCGTCGATGCCGGGCAGCCGGTGGAACTGCGTGCCTTCTTGCGTGCAGGCGCCCGCACGCTGTCTGAAACCTGGTCGTATGCCCTGGCTGCGGATTGATGAACATGACGATGACACCCGCACGATCTGAGCGCGCGCGCAGCGCGCCGCCTCTGCAACGCGGCGCGATGACACCGGCGCCGTGGTTCGGCTTCTGGCGCAGCCTGCTGTTTGCGCTGTGGCCTGGCCAACGTTGGCGCGCGGGCCCCGCGCGCGCCTGGCACCGCGCGGCCACGCAGCGCCGCCGCGTGTTGATGGCCCTGGTGCTGGCGCTGGCCGGCATCGCCTTGCTGCTGCGGTTGGACGAAAGCGCAGCTGCGCCCGATGCGCTGTGGTGGGCGACCACCACGCTGATGACGCTGCTGTTCGCCTGGGTCGGTGTGGGCTGCGCCACCGCGGCGATGGGCGTCTGGGCGCTGTGGCGCGGTGATCAGCATGCGCCGGTGCTGGCGGCGGCGCATGGCCCGATCGACCTCAACGCGCGCACGGCGATCGTGATGCCGATCTGCAACGAGGACATCGCCGAGGTCTTCGCCGGCTTGCGCGCCACCTGCGAGTCGCTCGCCGCCACCGGCGCAATGACGTTGTTCGACGTGTTCGTGCTGTCAGACACCGCCGACCCTGCGCTGCGTGCCGCCGAGCAGCGTGCCTGGGCGCGCCTGCGCACGATGCTCGGCGAGCCCGTCGACGGCGTGGGCCATTTGTTCTACCGCTGGCGGTGTCGTCGCACCAAGCGCAAGTCCGGCAACGTGGCCGACTTCTGCCGCCGCTGGGGGCGCCGCTATCGCTACATGGTGGTGCTCGATGCCGACAGCACGATGAGCGGCGACACGCTGGTCAAGCTGGTGCGGCTGATGGAGCAGCACCCGCGCGCCGGCATCATCCAGACGCTGCCGCAGATCGCGCGCCCAGCCACGCTGCATGCGCGCGCGCAGCAGTTCGCCAGCCGCATCAGCGGCCGCTTGTTCGCGCTCGGCATGGCGTGGTGGCAACTCGGCGATGCGCATTACTGGGGCCACAACGCCATCCTGCGCGTGGCGCCGTTCATGCGGCACTGCGGGCTGGCGCGTTTGCCCGGTCGCGGCGCGCTGGCCGGCGAGATCCTGTCGCACGATTTCGTCGAAGCGGCGCTGATGGGCCGCGCCGGCTACGAGGTGTGGCTGGCGCCGCAGCTCGACGGCAGCTGGGAACAGACGCCGTCGAATCTGCTCGACGAACTGCAGCGCGATCGCCGCTGGTGCCAGGGCAATTTGCAGAATCTTCGTCTGGTGGCCGAGCCCGGCTGGCGCGCCGCGCACCGCGCGATGTTCGGCGTCGGCGCGTTGTCGTACTTGGTGGCGCCGTTGTGGCTGACCTTCGTCGTGCTGGGCCTGGCCAGCGGTGGGCCGACGCCGGGCGACGCTGCGTTGTGGCTGCTCACCTTGGGGCTGCTGCTGCTGCCGCGCATGCTCGGGATCACGGTGATCGTCTGGCGCGGCGAGGCGGCTGCCTTTGGCGGCGCGCTGCGCCTGGCCGGTGGTGCGCTGCTCGAGTTGCTGCTGTCGTCGCTGCAGGCGCCGCTGCGCATGCTGGCGCATTGCCTGTACGTGCTAGGTGCGCTCACCGGCCTGCGGCTGGAATGGAAGTCGCCGCCGCGTGGCGACAGTGCGCTCGGCTGGGCCGATGCGGCGCGCCGCGTCGGTGCGCTGGCGCTGCTGCCGCTGGTGGCGGGCTGGGGTTTGATGCGCCGCGCCGTCACGCTGGCCCTGGCACCGATGCTGTTGCCGCTGACGCTGGCGGTGCCCTTCACGGTGCTCACCGGCCATCCGCGCGCCGGGCGGGTGGTGGCACGGCTCGGCCTGCTGCGCACACCGGAAGAGGCGCGGCCGCCGCGTCCCCTGGTGCGTGCCTCCGAGCGCGGCAGCTTCGTCGACCTGGTACCGATCGCTGCCCCCGCGCGGCGACCTGCGACGCATCCTTCACCGCTGCGTTGGCACCGCCTGCGGCACTGGACCGCCGGCGCAGTTGCGGCCGCCGTGGCGCTGCTCACCCTCGGCGTGCCGCTCCCCGGCATCGCACCCGAGCTGCCGCCGCAATGGCGGGCTGCGCAAGAGGCCGCTCTGAACGCCTACTGGCGCGATCTGCCTTCGCTGCCACCGGCGCAGCAGGTGGTGGCGCGCAAGCGCGCGGTGCGTGACAAGCCGGCCCGCATGATCGACGATGCGTTGCGGCAGCGTGCGTTCGAAGCGGTGGAACGCGCACTGGCCAACGAGTTGCCACCGACCTGAGCGCGCCGCCATCGCGGCGCCGCAGCCGAAAGGAAAGGCGCCTGCCGGCGCGGCGCGAGACAATGCGCGCTCGCGGCCCGGGGCCGGCAACACGACGGCCGCACTTGTCGGCCGCAACAAACGATGGAAGTGCAGTTCACCCAAGAGGTCGAGCGCCTGCGTTTAGGAGCGGGTGCCACCTTCCACGGCGAGGGCATCCTCGCGGTGACGAAAGCCTTGCTGCAGTCGGGCGTGTCGTACGTCGGCGGCTACCAGGGTGCGCCGGTGTCGCACCTGCTCGACGTGATGGTGCAGGCGCGGCCCTACCTCGACGAACTCGGCGTGCACGTCGAGGCCTGCGCCAACGAGGCATCGGCCGCGGCGATGCTGGGCGCCTCGATCCATTACCCGCTGCGCGGCGCGGTGACCTGGAAGTCGATCGTCGGCACCAACGTGGCGAGCGACGCGCTGTCGAACCTATCGTCGCCGGGCGTGGTGGGCGGCGCACTGATCGTGGTCGGCGAAGACTACGGCGAAGGTGCGTCGGTGATCCAGGAGCGCACACATGCGTTCGCGCTGAAGAGCACGATGCTGATGCTCGACCCGCGGCCCGATTTGTCGCGCATGGTCGAGATGGTGGAGCACGCGTTCGCGATGTCGGAGGCGTCGAACATGCCGGCCATCCTGGAGCTGCGCATCCGCGCCTGCCACATGCGCGGCAGCTTCGAGTGCAAGGACAACGTGGCGCCCAAGCTGTCGACGCGTGCTTTGCAGGAGGAACCGGCGCCGTTCGACTACATGCGCCTGGCGCACCCGCCGGTGACGTTCCGGCAAGAGAAGCTCAAAGGCGAGCAGCGCATCCCGGCGGCACGCCGCTACATCGTCGAACACGAGCTCAACGAACACTGGCCCGGCGCGCACGGCGACCTCGGGCTCATCGTGCAGGGCGGCCTGAGCCATGGGCTGGTCGGCGCACTGCAGCGCCTGAACCTGGCTGATGCGTTCGGCAGTTGCGACATCCCGGTGCTCGTGCTCAACGTCACCCATCCGCTGGTGCCCGAGGAGCTGGTCGAGTTCTGCGCTGGCAAGCGCGCTGTGATGCTGTTCGAAGAGGGCCAGCCCGAATACATCGAGCAGGAGCTGGCCACGATGCTGCGGCGGCGCGACCTGCAGACGCCTTTGCACGGCAAGGACCTGTTGCCCGCCGCGGGCGAATACACGGTCGAGGTGATGGCCGGGGCGCTGCTGCAGTTCGTGCAACGGTACCTGCCGCAGCATGCGGTCGGTGATGCCAGGGCCTGGCTCGACGGCATTCGCGCGCGCCGCGACGCAGCCACGCGCGCGCTGGACGCCCCGCTGCCGGCGCGGCCACCGAGCTTTTGCATCGGCTGCCCCGAGCGGCCGGTGTTCGCGGCGCTCAAGCTCGCGCAGGCCGAGGTCGGGCGCGTGCACATCGCGGCCGACATCGGCTGCCACGCGTTCGGCACTTTCGAGCCGTTCGGCTTCGGGCATTCGATCCTCGGCTACGGCATGAGCCTGGCCAGCCGCGCCGGGGTGTCGCCGGTGATGGCGCGGCGCACGCTGTCGATCGTCGGTGACGGCGGTTTCTGGCACAACGGGCTGCTCACCGGCGTGCAGAGCGCCCTCTTCAACGGCGACGACGCGGTGCTGTTGATCTTCAAGAACGGCTACACCTCGGCCACCGGCACGCAGGACATCATCTCCACGCCCGACGACGAGGCGAAGGAAGCTGCAAACGATCCGCGGGTGAGCCTGGTCGACAAGAACACCACGATCGAGCGGACACTGGGCGGGCTGGGCGTCAAGTGGCTGCGCACCGTGCACACCTACGAGGTTGACGAGATGCGCCGCACGCTGATCGAGGCGCTGACCGACGACTTCGAGGGTCTCAAGGTGATCATCGCCGAGGGCGAATGCCAGCTCGAGCGGCAGCGCCGCCTGCGGCCGTGGATCGCAGGGCTGCTGCAGCGCGGCGAGCGGGTGGTACGCGTCAAGTACGGCGTCGACGAAGACGTGTGCAACGGCGACCATGCCTGCATCCGCCTGTCGGGTTGCCCGACGCTGACGCTGAAAGACAACCCCGACCCGCTGAAGGTCGACCCGGTGGCCACGGTGATCGACGGCTGCGTCGGCTGCGGCCTGTGCGGTGCCAACGCTCACGCGGCCACGCTGTGCCCGAGCTTCTACCGCGTCGAGGTGGTGCAACACCCGCTGTGGCACGAGCGCGTGGTCGCCGCCGTGCGCGGCGCGATGCGGCGTGCGCTGGTGCCGGCTTGAGGGCGATGAGCTGCCGCTGGGCCGTCCCAAGGCGGCGCGCTCCCCCTCGGGGGGAGCGCGCCCGCGCCGAGCGAGCGCCTGCGCGCTCGCGAGTGGCTGGCGAACGCCTCGCGGCATGCAGGC
>JBIODO010000108.1:0-10674 GCA_044445225.1 Burkholderiales bacterium | reverse complement strand
TTACCAAGCGATCTCTCATGGTCGGCGTCGATGGCGAGGCCGCCGTCAAGGATGCATTGAAGCTGCTGTCCAAGCGTGTCGAGCAGCCGGCGCGGCGCGCCTTTCTGCAGCGCTCGCTGACGCTGGGCGGACTGGCGATGCTCAGCGGTTGCAGCATCACCAGCGACGCCGGCGTCGAGAGTGCGCTGGAACGCATCTCGCGCCTCAACGACCGCGTGCAGGGTTGGCTGTTCGATCCGACGCGACTCGCGCCCACCTACGCCGATTCGATGATCACACGCCCGTTCCCGTTCAACGCCTACTACGGCGAGGACGAAATCCGCGAGATCGACGGCGACGCCTGGCGGCTCGAAGTGGCCGGTCTGGTGTCGGACAAGCGACGCTGGGCACTGTCCGAGCTGGGCGAGTTGCCCCAGCAGGAGCAGGTCACGCGCCACATCTGCGTCGAAGGCTGGAGCGCCATCGGCAAGTGGGGCGGCGTGCCCTTCGCGCACTTCCTGCAGCGCGTCGGCGCGGACTTGAGCGCGAAGTACGTCGGCTTCAAGTGCGCCGATGACTACTACACCAGCATCGACATGGCCACCGCGCTGCATCCGCAGACGATCCTGGCGCTGAGCTACGACGGCCAAGTGCTGCCGGCGAAATACGGCTACCCGGTGAAGCTGCGCATGCCCACCAAGCTTGGCTACAAGAACCCGACGCACATCCAAGCCATCTTCGTCACCAACACCTACCCCGGCGGTTACTGGGAAGACCAAGGGTACAACTGGTTCGGAGGCAGCTGAGTTCGCTCGGCCGCTCTGATACATCGGCATTCCTGCCACTCACATCACACTTTTCCACTGAGGAAGTCTCCATGAACAAGCTCTCCACTGTCCTGCTCTCCATGTGCATGTCGCTCGCCGTCGGCAGCGCCTTCGCGCAGGACGCCATGAAGAAGGACGACATGGCCAAAGATGCGATGTCGAAGGACGCCATGGCCAAGGACGCCATGAAGAAGGACGAGATGAAGAAGGACTCGATGGCCAATGACGCCATGCACAAGGACGCGATGAAGAAAGACGCCATGGCGAAGGACGGCATGAAGAAGGACGCCATGAAGAAAGATGCCATGCACAAAGACGACGCGATGAAGAAGGACACCATGGCCAAAGACGAAATGAAGAACGACGCGATGGACAAGGACCCGATGAAGAAGTAAACGTTCTTTCGGTGCCCGTATCCCGTCCTCGGCGCCGGCACTGGGCCGGCTGCCCGAGCGCGCGCTAGGACATGACGACGACGAAGACCCAACGGCACATTGAGATCGAGCGGAGATGCGACGTTCAGGCGGCAGGTAGCGTGAACCGGAACGTGCTGCCGGTCGCGTCACTCTCCACATCGATGGCTTGGCCGTGGAGTTCAAGGATGCGTCGCGCAATCGCCAGACCGAGCCCCGTGCCGCGTGCGTTGCACGATCGCTGGGTGGACGCAGCCTGCCCTCGGTAGAACCGGTCGAAGATGTGCGGCAGATCGGCCGGCGCAATGCCCACGCCGTTGTCGATCACGCTCACCCCCACACCCTGTTCGTCAGGCTGCAGGTGCACTTTCACGCAGCCGCCGGCGGGCGTGTGCTTCAGTGCGTTGCCCAGCAGGTTGTCAAGCACGCGCTCGATGAGGCTCAAGTCGGCGCGTACGGCCGGCAGTCCCGGCGTCGCCTCAAGTACCAGCTCGATCGGTTTACCCGCGGCCATCAAGCGGAACTTCTGCAGGACGTCCGACGCCAGCTCGCCGATCTGGAACTCTTCGCATTGCAGGGCCAAACCTTTGAAGTCGAGCTTTGCAAGTTCGAACAGCTCGTCGATCAGGACGCCAAGGTGCTCGCTTTGCCGCACCGCGGTTTCCAAGTAGCTGCGGCGCCGCGTGTCGTCGAGCGATTCGCCCGTCGCTGCGAGCAGTTCCAGGTAGCCTCGGATGGAGACCAGCGGTGTTCGCAGATCGTGCGAGACGTTGGCGATCAGGTCGCGACGCAGGAAGGAATTTTCCGCTTCCAACTCACGGTGCAGGCGCGCGTTCTCAAGCGCAATGGCGGCCTGGGCTGCGAGACTGTGAAGGACGCGGGCGCGATCAGCCGTAAAGGCTCCGCTCACCTGACGGTTTTCGAGGTAGAGGACACCGACGAGACGGCCTTGATGCTGCGCTGGCACGCACATCACGGAACGTGGTTGCCAGCGTGCGATGTACGGGTCACTGGCATGGTGCTCGTCGATATCGCTCTGGGTCAGCACCAGGCTCATCGACGTGCGTCGCACGTAGTTCACGATGCCCATCGGGACGCTGGACGCCTGCTCGAGGGGAAGCACCGGTACCGCTGGCAGCGAGTCGAGCCCGCCGACAGCGTGAACCACGGGACCCAATTCGGTTTCGAGAATCAGCGCGCCGCGCTGCGCGCCGGCGTTTTCAATCGCAATGCGCATCAGGCGCGACAACAGCGCGTCGACCTGGGTCTCGCCAGCAATGGCCTGCGCCGCCTTCACCACGCTGTAGAGATCAAGACCCCCTTGCGGCGTGGGCGCCGCCAGGGTCTGCCGGCTCGCTTCGTCCCCTGTGGAGGCGGGCACCGAGGACGAAGACGATCCGCGCGCAGCAAGGATCGGGTACTGCGCCTGCATCGCTTGAACCTTCGCATGCGCACCCCAACGCGCGTAGCCGGCTCGTGCCTGCGCGAGATGCATGCGAGCGAGCGCGGTCTTGCCGCTGCGCACCAGGTGGCGGCCGCACAGTTCGTTGGCCAGAGCGCCCAGCGACAGCAGCGGATGGGCATCGGCGAACTCAATCGCTTGGCCGTACAGTGCGAGCGCCGCGCCATCGCGGTCTTCGATGCGCGCGATTTCGGCTGCCAGCAGCAAAGCCTGACAGCGGAAGTTCTGTGCGCAGTGCCCGGCCAGGGTATCGAAGCGCGCCTGTGCGGCGCGAAGTTCGGTCAACCACACGGCGCGGTCCGCTTCGCTTGCGTCGTGCCAGTTGGCAGCCAGCGCCAGCGCGTTCCAGAAGTCGAACAGGAGCGGCCAGACCGTGCCGGGCAGGTTCTTGATCAGCGCCTCGGCATCTCGGGCCGCGGCCAGTGCCTGGCCCGCTGTGCCGAGCAGACCGCACAGCACCAGCTTGGCCACCGCATGGATGGTGGAGAAGAACGGATTGTCGCGATAGGTTTCGAGGAAGGCGCCTTCGTCGAGCGACGCGTCGGTGAACGACAGCGGCGCACGCGTGCGACCCTGCAGCGCGCGCGACCAGGTGATCAGCAGGCGCACCGAGTCGGCGAAGCCGCGGTTGTTCAGCCGCTCGATCAGCGCCACGCTCGGCTCGTGGTGTC
Source organism: Burkholderiales bacterium (assembly GCA_044445225.1). Classification (GTDB taxonomy): domain Bacteria; phylum Pseudomonadota; class Gammaproteobacteria; order Burkholderiales; family Burkholderiaceae_C; genus JAEUPI01. Next base: position 7,322 of record JBIODO010000108.1, on the reverse strand, counting down.
GCTCGAAGGCGGCCAGGTCCTGTGTGGCCACCATCGCGGCCCACGGTTCGGTACCGGCGCCATAGGCCGCGTAGAGGAAGTCGCCGCTGTCCAGGCCACTGCGGCACGCCTCGCGCGCGTACGCAGCGCAGGTGTCGTAAGGCTGGCACCAGAAGTTCACGTGCGCGTGGAACTGCTGGTAGATCTTGGCGCGCCGCCGCGTGTCGGCCAACCGTGCGTTGACTGCCAACGCGAGGCGGCCGTACTCGTAGGCCTGGGCGTAGTCGCCGCGCATGGCGCCCACCGTGATGGCGTGCGTGACGTAGCCGTAGGCCGACTCCTCGACGTTGCCATGCTGCAGCGACAGCCGCACCAGCGTGGCCGAGATCAGGCGAGCCAGCGCGGGGTCGCCGATGATGTAAGCGGAGGCCCAGATGTCGGTCAGCATGCTCGCCAGCATGCGCACTTGCGGGTCGGTCATCAGCGGCAGGTCTTGCAGCGACGCGACGCTGCGCTCGCCGCGCAGGCGGTCGATCACGCCGATCTCGTCGTCGAGCGCGCGCAGCTTCGCGTCCTCGTCGTCGGGGAACGAGACGCCGAACATCGCGATGCCATCGCGCGCGGCCGCGATCGACTCGTGGTAGCGCCCCATGTTCTCGAGCTGCACGGCTCGCAGCCGGATCACGCGCGCGCGCTCGACGGGGGTGCGCGCGTGCGCCAGCAACTGCGCGAAGTCGAGCAACGCCTGGTCGAATTGGCCGCACAGGTAGCGGCTCTCGGCCGCCTCGAGGTGCAGCGCGAACGCCAGCGCATGCTCGTTGTCCCAGGTGGCCTCGTCGAGCAGTTCGATACCGGCCAGGAACAGTTCGAGCGCAGTGTCGTGCGCGGTGGACGACTTCGCCTTGCGGCCCGCGTCGAGGTTGAGCGCTGCCACACTGATGCGCTCCTGGCGCGTGGAAATCAGCGTGCGGCCCAGGTTCAGGTGCTGCGCGATCTCGAAGCGGCGGGTATCCAGACGCTCGCGGGGCGTGCGCGACAGCAGCAGGCGGCCGACGGTCAGGTGCACCATCTGGCGCCGCTCGGGCGGAATCAGCGCATAGGCGGCCTGCTGCACCCGATCATGCAGGAAGGCGTAGTGCGTGTCGCTGGCCTCGCTGGCGCCGTCGCCAGCGTCGACGCCGGCTGCGCGGGCGGGCGCAACCACGACCAGCAGGCCTTCGTCGAGTGCTGGCAGCAGATCGCGCTCCACCTGCGCAGGCATCTGCTCGCTGACGATGGCCAGCGTGGCGCGATCGAAACGGTTGCCGATGCAGGCGGCCAAGGTCAGCGCGTATTGCGACTTTGACGGCAGGCGCTGGATGTTGCGAGTCATCAGCTCGATCACGTCGGCGGCGATCGGCGCGTTGGCGATGTCGTCGACGCGGTAGCGCCAGCGCGCCTCGTCGGCGTCGAAGCGCAGAAAGCCTTCGCGTTCGAGCGACTTCAGGAACTGCGTGACGAACAGCGGGTTGCCGCCGGTCTTGCGTCCGATCACTTGCGCCAGGGGCTCGGCGTCGGCCGGCGCGCAACGCAGCATATCGGCCACCAGCGCTGTCAGATCCGGTGGTTGCAGGGGGTCGAGCGCGATGCGCAACAGCGGCACGCCGGCGGACTGCAGTGACGTCAGCGCCTCCAGCAGACGCTGGGAGGCCTGCGCCTGCGCCGGACGGCACGCACCGAGCAGCAGCAGGCAATGACGCTGCGCATTGGCCAGCAGCGGCTCGAGCAAGTCGAGCGTCGCATCGTCGGCCCACTGCAGATCGTCGAGGAACAGCACCAACGGGTGATCGGGTCGCGCCAGCGCCGACAGGAAGTTCTGCAGCACGCGCTGGAAGCGGTTGTGCGCCTCGATGGCGCCCAGTTGCGGCGGCGCAGACTGCGGCCCGATGATGAACTGGATCTCCGGCATCACCTCGGCCAGCACACCGCCGTTGCTGCCGAGGGTCTGCGTCAGCACATTGCGCCAGGTGGTCAATTGCGCCTCTGGCTCGGTCAGGAGCTGCTGGACCAGGCCACGAAAGGCCTGTACCAGCGCGCCGAACGGGACCCCGCGAGCGACCTGGTCGAACTTGCCTGAGATGAAGTAGCCGCGTCGGCGCACGATTGGCCGCACGAGCTGTTGGATCAGCGCCGTCTTGCCGGTGCCGGCAAACCCCTCGACCAGCACCATCTCGCCCGGCCCGCTCCAGCCCGCACAGGCGCGCTCGAAAGCGGCGAGCAGAAGTTCGACCTCGCGGTCCCGGCCATAGAGCCTGGTCGCGAGACCGAGCTGGCCGCTGGCGTCGCGCTCGCCGAGCGTGAACGGGTGGATGCGCGCGTACCGCGACCAATCGTCGGCACAACGCTTCAAATCATGTGCGACACCATTGGCTGTCTGGTAGCGCTCGTCGGGCGACTTCGCGAGCAGCCGCATCACCACTGCCGACAGTACTGCGGGTACCTTCGGGTCGCGCTCGCTCGGGGCGATCGGCTCGGCGGCGAGGTGCCGGTGGATCAGCTCCAGCGCATCGTCAGATTCGAACGGCGGTGCACCGCACAGCAACTCGTACAGCAGCACGCCCAGCGCGTACAGGTCGGCGCGGTGATCGACCGTGCGGTCGATGCGGCCGGTCTGCTCGGGTGCCGTGTAGATCAGGCGCTCGGCGGAGCAGCCGGCCGGCATGTCCGACGACGACTGCGCGCGTACATCGGCGAAGTCAATCAACCAGGCGCTTGATGTGTCGGTGTCGCACAGCACCGCGGCCGGACGCAAGCCGGCGTGAACGACGCCGCGCGCGTGCAACTCCGACAGCGTCTGGGCGAGCTGCGTGCCGATCGCTGCCACCACGTCGAACGCCAGTCGCGGCGCGTGGCGCGTGCTGCTCACCAACTCGCCGCCGGGGTCCACAAACCCCAGCGCCGTGCGCGGGAGCGACTCGACCAAACGCGGGAGCAGCGTGGATGCGCTCGACAGTTCGGCCGCCAGCGCGCACTCGCGGCGCAGTGCCGCGGCGTCGGCGGCGCGCGGAGCCTCTGCGCGCGAAAGCTTGAGCAGCACCGGCGCCGCTGTTTGCGTGCGGCGCCCGCGCCGCAGCTCGAACGCATCGTCACCGCTCAATCGGGCCGTCAATTCGTAGTCGGAAAGCATCTCTGCCTCTCGAGTGCAGACCAGATCTTGCCCGGTCGGCGATGGCAATGCTACTTGTGATCAACACGTGATCTTTGTTTGATCAACGCGTGAAACCGCCCGCCGACAGTACGACCCGGGGCGATCGCCGCGTCGCTCGCCCAGCCACCCACCTTCACCGACTCAGGAGATCGTCATGATGAACGTCATTCCTCTGCACAGCTCGCCGCTGTCACGTCCCTTGGTACGCCGCCTCGCGCTGGCTGCCGCCGCTGTCGTCGCGCTCGGCATTGCCGCCAGCTCGGCCTTCGCCGGCGAATGCCCAGCCGACAAGCGGGTGGCCGATGGGCAGGGCCAGAAGATGGGCCCCACCGCGCCGGTGGGTGTCACCGACATCGTGCGCGCCAGCACCAACCTGGCCAGCGAGCCCGCCGCGATCCAGGGGCGCCAGTTCCGCCTGCGCCAACTCGAGATGCAGCCGGGCGGCATCGTCCCGTGGCACAGCCACAACGAGCGGCCGGCGATGATCTACATCGTCTCGGGCGAAGTCGTCGAGTACGCGAGCAACTGCGCGGTGCAGATCACGCACAAGGCCGGCGACGTGGCACCGGAGAAGAACGGCACCTCGCACTGGTGGAAGAACACCGGCAGCACGAAGGCCGTGCTGATCTCGGTGGACCTGTTCCCCGGCGATGCCCAGATGGACGCCCACACGATGTGATGCACCGCACTGGCCCCTCGCGGGCCGGTGCCGCTGCCGCATCGATGTCACCTCTTTGACAAGGATCACCATGAACACCCTCATTCGTCGTTTGCTCGGGGCGCTCTCGTTGGCGATCGCCGTCGCGGCCCCTGCGTTTGCGCAGAGCGCCACGCCGTCGGACGACGGCCTGATCAAGGTGCGCAGCGCGTACCCGATGGAAGAAACCATTCAGCGCATCAAGAAGGACATCGCCGACAAGGGCATCCTGTTCTTCCAAGCGGTCGATCAGTCCAAGCTGGCGGCTGGCGCTGGCATCTCGCTGCGACCGTCGACATTGCTCGAGTTCGGCAACCCGCCGCTGGGCGCGCAGTTCCTCACCTCCAACCCGTACTCCGGCCTCGACTGGCCGGTGCGCGTGCTGGTGCTGCAGGACGAAGCCGGCGTGGTGTGGGCCGCCTACACCGACTTCGCATGGATAGCGCGGCGCCATGGCATCGGTGACCGCCAGCAGCAGTTCGCGATGGCGTCGAGCGTGGTCGAGTCGATCACATCGACGATCAAGGCGCGCTAGACGCCGCGGCATCCAAGAAGAACGAACAAAGGAGACACCCGCGATGTCCACGCCCTACGACGCGGTGGTGATCGGCAGCGGCCAGGCCGGCCCGTTCCTGGCGGCACGCCTGGCTGGCGCCGGAATGAAAACCGCGCTGGTCGAGAAGGCCCACTTGGGCGGCACCTGTGTCAACGATGGCTGCATACCCACCAAGACGTTGATCGCGAGCGCGCGTGCCGCGCACCTGGCGCGGGCGGCTGCCCAATACGGGGTCACGATCGGTGGCCCGGTCGGTGTCGACATGGCGGCCGTGAAGGCGCGCAAGGACCGTGTGGTCGGCCAATCGATCGATGGGCTCACCCAGTGGCTCACCGACATGCCCAACCTCACGCTGCTGTGGGGCCACGCGCGCTTCGTGGGTCCGCACGCCGTCGAGGTCAGCGGCGAGTCGGGCAAGCAGGTGATCGAGGCGCCGAAGATCTTCATCAACGTGGGCGGCCGCGCGGTGCTGCCGGATTGGCCGGGCGTCCAAGACGTGAGGGTGCTGACCAACACGTCGATGATGGAAATGGACCAGCTGCCAGAGCACCTGATCGTCGTGGGCGGCAGCTACATCGGCCTCGAATTCGCGCAGATGTACCGCCGCTTCGGTTCCCGCGTGACGGTCATCGAATACGGCGATCGGCTGATCGCTCGCGAAGACCCCGACGTGTCGCGCGAGGTGCAGGCCATCCGCGAGCGCGAGGGCGTCAAGTTTCACCTCGGCGTGCGCTGCGCCAAAGTCGCGCCGGCCCATGGCAGCGCACGCATCCGCATCGCGCTCAATGCCAACGGCGCGGCGCACGAGGTCGAAGGCAGCCACCTGCTCGCCGCCGTGGGCCGCCGACCCAACACCGACGACCTCGGCCTGGAGCGCGCCGGCATCGCGGTGGATGCGCGCGGCTACATCAAGGTCGACGACCAGCTGCGCACCAACGTCGACGGAGTCTGGGCACTCGGCGACTGCAACGGCCGCGGCGCGTTCACGCACACCTCGTACAACGATCACGAGATCGTGGCAGCCAACTTGCTCGACGGCGAGCAGCGCCGCGTCAGCGACCGCATCCCGGCCTACGCGCTGTTCACCGATCCGCCGCTGGGCCGCGTCGGCCTCACCGAGACGGAGGCGCGCGCGTCGGGCCGGCGCGTGCTGTCGGGGCTGATGCCGATGAGCCGCGTCGGCCGCGCCAAAGAGCGTGGCGAGACGCAGGGCTTCATGAAAGTGGTCGTCGACGCCGACAGCGAACGCATCCTCGGTGCCGCCCTGCTGTGCATCGAGGGCGACGAGATCGTGCACTCGCTGCTCGACGTGATGGCCGCGGGCGCCTCCTACAAGGTGGTCCAGCGCGCCGTGCACATCCACCCCACCGTCAGCGAGCTGATTCCGACATTGCTCGCCCACCTGCAAGAACAACCCGCGGCGGCCTGACCCGCCGTTCGAAGGAGTCACCATGAACCAAGCCATCGTGTTCAGGCCGTTCACGTCGCAGGGCACCGCCGCGCTCCGGCCGTTCGGCGGCCGTGCCCGCGGACCGTCGGCCACGGTGTATCCGTTCGCGCCGGTTCGCCACGCCTGGCCGCGCAGCATTTCGCCGTCGTTCGAGCGCGATGTGCTGAACGGGCTTTCGCAGCGTCAGAAGGCGGTTCCATCGACCTGGCTCTACGACCACCGCGGCTCGGAGTTGTTCGAGCGGGTCACCCAGGTTGAAGAGTACTACCCCACGCGCAACGAGACGCAGATCCTGAAAGCGTGCGGGCGCGAGATCGCCGAGGCAGCCGGGCCGCGCGCAGTGGTCATCGAGCTCGGCAGCGGCTCCAGCCGCAAGACGCGGCTGCTGTTGAACGCCCTCGACGCGCCGCAGGCCTATCTGCCGATCGACATTTCGGAGCAGTTTCTAAACGAATCGGTGGCCGAGCTGCCATCGCTGTACGCAGGCCTGCGGGTGATGCCCATCGTTGCCGACTTCACCCGCCTAGAATCGCTGCCCGAGCTGTCGTTGCTGCGCGCTGCCGGCGCCGACCCCGGGCGGCGCGTGGTGTTCTTTCCCGGCTCGACGATCGGCAATTTCACGCCCGAAGAGGCAGTGGGGTTGCTGCGCCGCGTGCGTCGCATGGCCGGCCCCGACGCGCTGCTAATCGTCGGCGCCGACAGCACGCAGGACCCGAAGGTGCTGATTCCGGCCTATGACGACCGCGAGGGCGTGACTGCCGAGTTCAACAAGAACCTGCTCGAACGCATCAACCGCGAGCTGGCGGCGGATTTCGACCTCGACGCGTTCGACCACCAGGCGCGCTTCGACGCGCAGCAGCAGCGGGTGGAAATGCATCTGGTCAGCCGCTGCGCGCAGCGCGTCACCGTGCGCGGCCGCGGCTTCACGTTCGCCGCCGGGGAATCGATCCACACCGAGAACTCCTCAAGTACAGCCTGCTGAAGTTTCAGCAGCTCGCCGCGCGAGCCGGCTGGACGCATCTGCAGCGGTGGATCGACGGTCAGGCGCGCTTTGCGGTGCACGTGCTCGAGCCCGTCGCCAGCACGCGTGAGCAGCACGTGAAGTTCGGGTGATGTTCGCGTGACTTCCAGTGCGCAGACTTCCGACCTTCTGACGAGTGCAAGGGAGCCAGTGATGAACGAGGACAAGCAGATCGTCATCGTCGGCGGTGGTTTCGCCGGCACGACCCTGGCCACCGAGCTCGAGCGATGCCTTCCGTCCGGGCACCGCGTCGTGCTCATTAGCGAGGAGAGCTACACCACCTTCAATCCGATGCTGGCCGAAGTGGTCGGGGCATCGGTGTTTCCCGAACACGTCGTGGCCCCAATTCGCCAGATGCTCGACGCATCCCGCGGCAGCCAGTTCATCATGGGCCGCGCGACCGCGGTCGATCGCGAGCGGCACATCGTGACC
>JBIODO010000107.1:0-10680 GCA_044445225.1 Burkholderiales bacterium | reverse complement strand
GTGACCGCTTTGATTTCGCAGCCAGGCCTCGACGACCTCCCACACCGGCTTGCCGCCGGGCGCTGTGCGCGCCTCTTCGCTGACCGAGGCCCAGCCCGCGACCTTGTAGGTCTTGTCGGCCTCGATTGGCTTGCCATGCAAGCGCATGTCGCTGATGCGTGCACCCATCGAAGCGCCGGGTGTCATCGTGTAGGTCATGCCGCCCACGCGCACCATGTCGCCGCCCTGCTGGTAGTACGGATCGGGATTGAACAAATTGTCGGCGACGTCTTCGAGCACGGCCTTCAAGGTCTCGCCGCTCATTTGGCTGATGGTCGTGTTGGGGTAGGTGATCGCCAACTGATCCATCATCAGCTCGCGTGTGATCGCCTCGCCCGGCAGCAGCGAGGTGCCCCAGCGAAAGCCCGGTGACAGCGCGATGTCGGCCCCCTGCACGTCGATCAATGCATCGCAGATCAGCTGGTCCCAGCTGCCGTTGAAGTTGCCGCGCCGGTACAGCAGGCCGTCGGTGATGGCCAGCGTCTCGTTCAGTCGCGCCTCGTAGGGGGCGCGCAGTTTCGCGATCAGCGAGTCGATCGCCGCATCAGGCGGCAGCAGGTCGGAGAACACCGGCAGCAGCCGGTAACGAAAGTCGGCGACGCGCCCGCCGGCAACGCGAAGGTCCATCGCGCCGAGGAATTTGCCGTTGCTGCCCGCATTGGTCACCAGCGTCTGGCCGCCGCCATTGCGCACCGGCACCGCCACCGGCACGCCGTCGTGCGTATGGCCGCCGAAGATGACATCGATGCCACGCACGCGCGAGGCCATCTTCAAATCGACGTCCATGCCGTTGTGCGACAACACCACGACCACCTGCGCGCCGCCGGCGCGCACCTGATCGACCAGGCCCTGCAAACGCTCGTCCTGAATGCCGAAAGTCCAATCGGCCACCCAGTAGCGAGGGTTGGCGATCGGCGTGTAGGGATAGGCCTGCCCGATCACCGCCACGGGCACGCCGTTGACCTCGCGCTGCATGAAGGGCTCGAACACCGGATCGCCGAAGTCGGCCGTCTTGACGTTCTGCGCGAGGAACGCGATGCGACCCTTGAAGTCGCGATCGACGATCTGCCTGACGCGCTCCATGCCGTAGGTGAACTCCCAGTGGCCGGTCGTGGCGTCGACGCCCAACGCAAGCTGCGCCTGCACCATGTCGGCGCCCCGCGTCCACAGCGACGTGGCCGAGCCCTGCCAGCTATCGCCGCCGTCGAGCAGCAGCGCGCCGGGACGGCCAGCCTTCAGCCGACTGATCAGCGTGGCCAGGTGCGCGAAGCCGCCCACCTTGCCGTAGCGGCGCGACGCCGCCACGAAGTCGAGGTGCGTGAACGCGTGTGCCTGCAGTGAGCCGGGTGCAATGCCCGCTGCGCGCAACAGCTGCGCGCCCACCCGGTGCGGCCACTGCTCGCGCATGGCGCCGGCGCCCAGGTTGACGCTCGGCTCACGAAACCGGATCGGCTTGAGCTGCGCGTGGCTGTCGGTGAAGTGCAGCAGTGACACCGCACCCGGTCCCTTGAAGGCCGAAGGCAGGTCGTACAGCGCGTCGCCGGCGCGCGCTGCGTCGGCGTCGGCCCAGCGGCCCAGCGCCATGCCGGCCGCGCCCGCCGCCGCCAGCACCTGCACGAACTCACGCTTGCTCAGGCTCACGCCGCGTCGCGAAGCCAAGCCGCGCCCGTTTGCCTCACTGATTGACCGGCGACTTCGGATCGAGCAGCAACGCCATCAGGTGGCGCAGCTGGTCTTCGTCGAGCAAGCCCTTGTGGCCGAAGCGTGGCATGTTGGAGCACGCCGCATAGGCTTTGCTGTTCCACAGCTTGCCCCACGTGTATTGAACGATCGGCGCCGCTGCCGCGTCGGTTGCGTCCTTCACGCCGCGCGCCTTGCCGTAGTTCCACAGGCTCGGACCGATGGTGCCGAACGAGATCTCTTTCTTGTCGATCTGATGGCAGTTGTAGCAGCTGGCGCCGTTGTCCTTGGGAGTGGCCGACGCATCGGTCCATGTCATGCCACGGCCGTTTTGCGCCAGCTTCTCTCCTTCGCGCCAATCGCCCAGGTAGCGGCCGCCGGCCGGCCAGCGGATGGTCGCCAGCGCCTGCGCCTCGATTTGCTTGACCAGTTCCGGGGCGGGCGCGTCGGGGCCCGAACAGGCTTGTTGCCCGAGGTCCTGGTCCAGGCGATCCACTTTCGCGATGCCTTGGTCGCGGAACGACGCCTTGATGGCGGCCAGCGCCTGCCGGTCGAGGTCGGCCGGCGACGGGGTCGTGGCGCAACCTGCGATCGCGCACGCAAGAAGCAACGGCGCCACTCGAATCGCTGTGTTCATCGTTCGCACCTGAAGGTTAGCGCTTGATCGATGGCGCGATCGACTCGGCGCCCTTGGCGTTGACGCCCATGAACATGCCGAGCGCCACCGTGGCCTCGGAGCCGAAGCCGGGATACGGGAAGCGCTGCTGCCGGTAGCAATCGTTCAACCGCAGCTGCATGCTCCACATCTGGCCGTTGCTCACCCGATAGGCGGGCCACGCAGCGAAGCCCACGCCGTCACCCGGATTCTTGCTGAGGTTGGGCAGGTCCTGCAGGCGGATGCGCTTGCCGTCCTCGCCATGGCACGACGCGCACGAGAAATCGTAGGGCCCGCCGCGGAAATAGAACACCCGCTTGCCGATCTGGTACATGCGACGTTCGGCGGCGTGTCCCTGCGGCAGGTCGAAGCGCAACCCCTTCGATGCCGCGGCGACGTAGGTGGCCAATGCGGTGACGTTGTTCTGCTCGCCACTGCCAAACGGCGTGTCGGCGATGGCCGCACCGTCGAAACCCTGCAGCGCCTGCATGCAGCTGACCAGCCGCGACTCCAGATCCTGCACACGTCCGGTGTCGGCAAAGTAGCGCGGCAACTCGACGAAGGTGCCCTTGACGACACCAGGACCCTTGCCGAGGTCACACCCTTCGAGCGAGGCGTTCTTGGGTCCGCGTTTCTGTTTCCACAGCGCCTCGCCCTTGGCCTCGAACAGATCGGCCGGGTTGCCGTCCTCGAGCATCTTGCGGTACTCCGCGATGCCATCGGCAGCCGACTTCTGCGCCTGTGCAGCGACACCGCCCAGCAGCGCGACGATTGCGCCCGCGATCAGGAGTGGTCTCACGATGCCTCCTCGTTCGTTGTCGGCGACGACGGGCCAGCGCGTTGTGCGCAGACCGTCACGTCACCGTGGCTTCGTCGGAGCGCTTGTCGCCCCGGTTGTCCACCCAGTCCACCACGATCTTGTCGCCGGCCTTCGCACCTTTGATGGTGAACTGAACGAAGGGGTTCTTGGAGATGGCAGTGCCCCACAACGCGTGGAACACCGGCTTGCCATTGAGCGACGCATCGACCTCCTGGATGAACCAGGCGGGAACGGTCTTGCCAGCGCTGTCCTTGCGCAGGCCGGTCTCCATCTCGTGGCTCATCAACACACGCACCAGCGCCTTGTCGCCTTGCGCTTGCGCGCGAATCCGCATCGGATCAGACATCCGTTGCCTCCTGTGTCATTTCCTCTACGACCCGGTTCGGCAGGCCGCGGCAGCCAGCGGTCATCAGCGTCACCCGCCGCACCCGCCCAAAGTCACCTTGACTTCCTTTTGAGCGAACCACGCCGTGCCATCGGCCATCAGGGCGACTGCGTAGACGTTGCTCGACTGCGCCAGTTTCACTCGCGTCGCGAAACTCGGCTCCAGCGCCTCGTTGATCTCGAACACGGCGGCCAACGTGTTGGGGTTCTTCTCCACCAGCAGGGCCAGACGCTTCACATCGGGCAACGTGCATGCACAGGCCACCGGCACCACCGCCCCGTTCTCGGCGATGTCGGGCGCGGTCAGCGTGACCCCCTTGCTCTCCTGGGGCGCGGCGCCTCCCAACGCCTTGACGGCATCGGCAACCCCTTTGGCATCGAACGCCGCCTGCGGCCACGCGGCCCGAGCGGCGAGCGGCCACAAGCCGACCGCGGCCAGCAAGGCGGCCACCTCGGCACTTCGTTTGAGCATCACCCGCCGCCGCATCGTTGGCACCCTTCTACATCGCATCGTTCACTGCAACCAATGATAGGCGCCACGGCATGACCTTCGTGCCATGGCTTCCACTGGGCACGCAGCCAGTGCAAGGCGCCGCGCAGCACGGCAACGAGCAGGCGCGAGGGCCTGTCTCAGGCCGCCTCGACCTCGACGAAACACGCCGCCACCGCGGGCGGCAGCGGGCAGTCGAGCAAGCGCGCCGCGATGCGCAACGACTCTGCAGCAGGTGCACCCAACTGGCCGGCAGGCGACAGCGCTACCGCCGCATCGACCCAACGCCGCACCAGCACGGGCCGCAACATCCACGGCAGCGCCTGCACGTCGTGCAATGCGCTGACCAACGCGTTGGCGTCGGGCATGTCGCGGGTGGCGCCGGCATCGGGCCAAGGCTGCATCACCTCGCGCCACCAGCGCTCGCCGCTGGTGGCCACACCCGACACCACATCGAGGTCGATCTCCGGGGCCGGCACGATGCGCGACAGGAACGCCCCGAAGCGGCCGATCTGCAGCGCCGTCTCGGTGGCCAGGCCCTCGAGCTCGACCTCGGCAGCGGCCGGCCGCGCCAACGACTGCACGTCACCCAGCGCGTGGCGAATCGCCAGCCAGCGCAGGCGATCGAGAGCGAACGCACGACCGTCGGCAGCAATCAGGCGACGCACCGCGCGCAGCAATTGCTGGCGCTTTTCGAGCGGGCCTTTGGCGACGCGGCCGACGAAACACTCCAACCACGGCCAGCGCTCGGACTCGTCGATCTTCATCAGCTCGTTGCGCAGCTCCTTGGCGCCCACGGTGTGGCGGCACTCGTCGCGCCACACCGCCATCTCGCGGGTGCGCCCCGGCGTCAGCAGCAGCGCCATCACGGCGGCATGCAGTTGGCCCGGGCCGGCCACCAGCGCGAATCGCTTGCGGCGTTGCGCCGCCTCTGCGGGATCGGGTGGCGCCGGCGCTGCGGCGGTTGTTGCCGGCTTGGGCGTCGCCGACGACACGTCGTCGTCCACGCCGCTCACAGCGACCCCGCCATCTCGAAGCGAAACACCGGCGCCAGCAAGCGAGTGGGGAACTGCGCGATCGCCTCGTTGTAGACCACGCAGGCGCGGTTGAATCGCTGGCGCTTGTCGATCAACTGCGGGCCGAACTCGAACAGCGCCAGCATCTGCGTGGCCACCGTGTCGTTGGCGTGCAGGGCGGCGTCGGATTCAATCTGGTTCAGCACGCGCGCCACGGTGGCGTTGAGTGCACCCTCGGCAGTGGCCAGACCGGCCGCCGCGGCGGCGCGCGTGGGCCGCGAGCGCACCGCCTGGGCCGTCACCTGCAGTTGCTGCTGCGCCGAGCGCAACGCATCGACGGCGCCGCGCCCGTTGGGCCACAAGTCCCACAGCGCTTGCGCCATGGTGCTGAGCACCTGGCCGCGCCGTTCAAGCAACGCGTCGACCTGAGCCCAGGCCTCGACGATGTTGGCGCGCAAGCCGACCACGCGGTTGTGCGCGCCCACCATCCAGAAGCCGCAGACGACCAACCCGCTCAGCAGCAGCCATTGCGAGGAGCTCACCCGTGAACCCCCGCGAGCGCCGCAAGCTGCGTCATGAACGCAACTCGCCGTCGCCCAGCACGATCCACTTTTGCGACGTCAGCCCCTCGAGGCCCACCGGTCCGCGGGCGTGCAACTTGTCGGTGGAGATGCCGATCTCCGCGCCCAGCCCGTACTCGAAGCCGTCGGCGAACCGTGTGCTGGCGTTGACGATCACGCTGGCCGAATCGACCTCGCGCAGGAAGCGCATGGCGTGCCTGTGGTTGGACGTGAGGATCGCATCGGTGTGATGCGAGCCGTGGCGGTTGACGTGCGCGATGGCTTCGTCGAGGCTGTCGATCACCTTGACACTAATGATCGGCGCCAGATATTCGGCTGACCAATCGGCGGGCGACGCCTCGACCGCGTGCACGCCGGGCACGCCCCGCACCAGCGCCAGCGCACGCTCGTCGCAGCGCATTTGCACCGCCTTGGCCGCAAACACCGCCGCGATGCGCGGCAGGAAGGTCGGCGCCTGCCGCGCGTGCACCAGCAGTGATTCGGCGGCGTTGCACGGGCTGTATTTCTGCGTCTTGGCGTTGTCGGTCACCGCGAGCGCCATCTCGAGGTCCACCTCGGCATCGACGACCACGTGGCAGTTGCCGTCGAGGTGCTTGATCACCGGCATCTTGGCCTCGGCGGCAACGCGTTCGATCAGGCCCTTGCCGCCGCGCGGGATCATCACGTCGACCTGCTCGTGCATCGCCAGCAGGCAGCCCACCGCGGCGCGATCGGTGGTGGCCACCAGCTGCACCGCCTCGGCGGGCAGGCCGGCGCTGGCCAGCGCGCGCTCGACCAGGCGCGCCAGCGCCAGGTTGGACGCCAGCGCCTCGGAACCACCGCGCAGGATGGCGGCGTTGCCGCTCTTGATGGCCAGCGAAGCCGCCTCGATCGTCACGTTGGGGCGGCTCTCGAAAATCATCGCGAACACGCCGAGCGGCACGCGCATGCGGCCCACCTGGATGCCGCTGGGCTGGCGCTTCAACTCGCTGATCTCGCCGATCGGGTCGGCCATCGCGGCGATCTGTTCACAGCCACGCGCCACGGTTTCGATGATGGCCGGCGTCAGCTTCAGGCGGTCGACCAGCGCGGGCTGCAAGCCGGCTGCCGCCGCGGCGCCGACGTCGCCGCGGTTGACTTGTTGCAGCGGCTCGCTGTCAGCGCGCAGCAGGCGCGCCAATTCGAGCAAGGCTGCGTTGCGCGCCGACAGCGGTGCGCGCGCCATCGCAGTGGCCGCCGCGCGCGCGCAAGCGCCGAGCTGCGCCATGTATTCGGGGATGTCCTTGGGAGTCATGTCAGGTCCGCCCGGCCGCCCGGAGGAGCTGACGCGCCCCGGGACACGGAGTGTCCGCCTTTGGGGGCCAGGGCCGCGAACGCTGTGAGCTGGGGGCTGTCATGTCCGAGAGATTGTCCCACCCCCGCTAGAAATGCGCCAAAGCAGCCAGCCACAGCGGCGCGGTGAATGCAAACGCCACGGTAGAAATCACGATTGCCGCGGTGGCGGCGGACTCGTCGGTGCGATAGCGCTGCGCGAAGATCAATGCATTGCTGCCCACCGGCAGCGCCGCGATCAGCACCACCACCGCCAACGCCTGGCCCGACAGACCGAACACCCAATGAGCCAGCGGCAACACGCAGGCCGGCATCACGATCAGCTTGATCGCGGCCAGTGCGATCGACTCGCGCACCGGACCGCGCACGCCGTAGTGCTGCAGTGACAGGCCGATCAGCACCAGACACACCGGCACCACGGCACTGCCCAGCACCTGCAGCAGTTGGTCGATCAATTCGGGCAGCTGCAGGCCGGCGGCGTTGAACAGCAGGCCCACCAGCAACGGCAGCACCACCGGATGCACGACGATGTTGCGCAGCATCGTGCGCCAGGTGTCTGATCGCGAGGCCGCTGGCCGCGCACCGGCCAGGTCGTGCTCGACCAGCGCGGTCAGCACCGTCAGCATCACCAGGCCGTGCAGGCTGACGATCGTCAGGTGCAGCCCGAGGCCGCTCTCGCCGAACAACGCCGCCGCCATCGGGATGCCCACCTGCACGGCGTTGCCGTAGACGCGGGTGATGGCGCGCACCGCGGCGCGCGCCGGTGCCTGGGCGTGGCTGCGCACGCGCACCGCGGCGTAGACCACCAGCATCAGCGCGAGCGTCGGCACGAAGAACGCCGCCAGCGTGCGCCACGGCAGCGTCGCCAGTGGCAGCCGCGCCGCGGTGCGAAACAGCAGCGCCGGCACGAAGATCATGAAGGCCGCGTTGCCGAGCACGCGCGCGGTGTCGCCCTCGCCGAGCCAGCGTGCGCGGCCGGCCCACCAACCGATTGCGACGACGACGAACATCGCCAGCAGCTTGTGCAGCACCAGCCACGACATGGCGCGCCGCCGGCTTGTCGATCAGCCGGACTTGCGCGCGGCGCGTTTCGTCTTCGCCGCCGGCTTCCTGGCCGCCGCTTTCTTGGCGGCCGCCTTTTCCGCGACGGGCTCGGCGGGCGCGGTCTTCGCAGGCGCCTTCTTGGTCGCGGCCTTGGGCGCCGGTGCTTCGTCGCCACCGCCGGCGTCGGCTTTGGATGTCTTCGCCGGCGCGCCCTTGGCGCCGCGCTGCGGCCGCGGCTCGAACTCGAACACCACCTTGCCTTCGTTGGGGTCGTAGCGCAGGAAGGCCTTGAACTTGCGCCGCGTGCGGTTGGACACGAAGCCATCGAGCAGATCGGTGCGGCCGCCGGCCAAGAGCTTGTGCATCTGCTCGTGCGCCACCGGCTGCTGCAGGATGATCTTGCCGCTCTTGAAGTCGCAGGTCTGCTTGGGGCCCACCGCGTGCTCGCACACGTAGCTGGTGCCGTGCTCGTAGACGTGGCCCTTGCACTTGGGGCAGGCGCCGAGCGAGGTCTGGCCGCTGAAGTCAACCGGCTCGCCGTCTTCCTGCGCGCGGCGCGCGTCCTCGCCGAAGTCGAACTCGAGCTTCCAGTTCTTGATGTCGTCGTCGTACACCAGGCGCAACTCGGCCGAGAACGGCCAACCCGCCTTCGAGCGGAAGCCTTCCAGCGGCCCGATCTTCTTGTCGCGCAAGAAGGCTTCGGCCTCGGCGATCTCGAAGCTGCGCGCGCCAGGGATCTTGGTGATGCTGAATTCGCACGAGTCGCAGGCGAAGCGCCGGTAGTTCTCCTTCACCACGCCGCCGCAATTGGGGCACGGCGTTTGCAGCGTCGCGTAGTCGCCGGGGATGGTGTCGCGGTCGTACTCCTTGGCCTTGCGCACGATGCGCTCGGCCATCGCGGCCACGTCTTTCATGAACGCGCTGCGGGCAAGGCGGCCGTGCTCGATCTCGAGCAGGCGGTATTCCCAGTCGCCGGTGAGCTCGGGCTTGGTGAGGTCTTCGACGTCCAGCCCGCGCAGCAGCGTCATCAACTGGAAGGCCTTGGCGGTGGGCACCAGCTCGCGGCCGTCGCGGTGCATGTACTTCTCGAAGATCAGGCCTTCGATGATCGCCGCGCGCGTGGCCGGCGTGCCCAGGCCCTTGTCGTGCATGGCGGCGCGCAACTCGTCGTCTTCGATCAGCTTGCCGGCCCCCTCCATCGCCGACAGCAGCGTGGCCTCGCTGTAGCGCGCCGGCGGCCTGGTCTTGAGCGCCAGCACGTTGGTCTCGACGTTGCGGACCGTCTCGTCGGGCAGCACCGGCGCCAGGTTGGCGTCTTCGTCCTGCGCCTCCTTGCCGTACACCGCCTGCCAGCCCGCATTGACCAGCACGCGGCCGTTGGTCTGGAACTGGTGCGCACCGACGGTGGTGATGCGCGTGGTGAGCAGGTATTCGGCCGGCGGATAGAACACCGCGATGAAGCGCTTGACCACCAGGTCGTACAACTTGGCCTCGGCCTCGGTGAGGTGTGTGGGCGTCTGCAGCGTCGGGATGATCGCGAAGTGGTCCGACACCTTGGCGTTGTCGAACACCCGCTTCACCGGCTTCACGTAGTCGGCCTTCAGCGCGAGCTTGGCATGGCGCGCCAGCTCGCGCGACGGGCCGGGCAGGTCGCTCTCGGCCAGCACGGCCATCGTCTTCTTCACGACGGCCACGTAGTCCTCGGGCAGCGCGCGCGAATCGGTGCGCGGGTAGGTCAGCGCCTTGTGCCGCTCGTACAGCGCCTGCGCCAGCGACAGCGTGGTCTTGGCCGAGAACCCGAAACGCCCGTTGGCCTCGCGCTGCAGCGTGGTCAGGTCGTACAGCAGCGGGCTGCTCTGCGTGCTGGGCTTGGACTCCTCGCTGACGCGGCCGTTCTGGCCGCGCACGGCCTGCTCGATGGCGCGCGCGTCGGCTTCGTTCCACAGGCGGTCGGCGCGCGCCTCGGGGTCGTCCTCGTTCTTCTTCCACTTCGGATCGAACCACTTGCCCTCGTAGGTGCCGGCCTTGGCCAGGAACGCGGCCTTCACCTCCCAGTAGTCGCGCGCCACGTGCTTGCGGATCTTCTCCTCGCGCTCGACCACGATCGACAGCGTGGGCGTCTGCACGCGGCCCACGGTGGTGAGAAAGAAGCCGCCGTCGCGCGAGTTGAAGGCCGTCATCGCGCGCGTGCCGTTGATGCCCACCAGCCAGTCGGCCTCGCTGCGGCTGCGCGCGGCGTCGGCCAGGCCGAGCATCTGCTGGTCGCTGCGCAGCTCGTCGAAGCCGTCGCGAATGGCCTGCGGCGTCATGCTCTGCAGCCACAGCCGCCGGATCGGTTTGGCCGACTTCTTGTCGATGCCCGCGAACTGCACGATCAGGCGAAAGATCAGCTCGCCTTCACGCCCGGCGTCGCAGGCGTTGATCAGCTCGCTCACGTCCTTCCGCTTGACCAGCTTCACCACCGCGCTCAGGCGCGACTTGGCCTTGTCGATCGGCGCCAGGTCGAAGTGCGGCGGCACCACCGGCAGATGCGCGAAGCTCCACTTGCCGCGCTTGACGTCATACGCCTCCGGCGCCTTGATCTCCACCAGGTGGCCCACCGCCGAGGTGACCACGTAGCGCTCGTTCTCGAAGTGGTCGGCGTGCTTGTCGAACTTGCC
>JBIODO010000106.1:0-10840 GCA_044445225.1 Burkholderiales bacterium | reverse complement strand
GCGCTGTACCGGGCCACCGCACTGGCCGCCATGCGACACAACGTGGAGATCACCGACGCAGCCGCCCTGGCGCGACTGGCGGCCGCGCTGCCGCTGCGTTTCGAGGCCGACAGCATCTGGCTGGACGGCATCGACATCACGGCGGCATTGCGCCACGAGGCCGTCGGTGCGCTGGCCTCGCACGTGTCCGCGCTGCCCGAGGTGCGCCAGGCGCTGCACGGCCTGCAGTTGTCGTTTCGCCGTGTGCCCGGCCTGGTGGCCGACGGCCGCGACATGGGCACCGTGGTGTTCCCCGGTGCGCCGCTCAAGGTGTTCCTCACCGCGAGCGCCGCCATGCGCGCCGAGCGGCGGTATAAGCAATTGATATCAAAGGGCATTTCGGCTAAACTTGCCGACCTTCGCGCCGACCTCGAGGCGCGGGACGCACGCGACACGCAACGCGCCGTCTCGCCCCTGAAGCCCGCGCAAGACGCGCTCCTACTCGACAACTCGTCGCTCACGATCGAGCAATCAGCCGATCGGGTGCTGCAGTGGTGGAGCGAGCGCAATGTCTTCGATTGAGTCGCCGCAAAGCGCCTTCATCGAGGCACACAGGCCCGCCAGGGGTTCACCGGTCACGCAAAGTGCCGGCGCCTCGAGCGGTTGTTCAACTCAACCCGCAACTTCGGTTGCTTGGCCGGTTCACACCCTTGCCTCTGAAGGCCCGGCCGCTAGGAAACCACATGCCACAAGCTCAAACCGCCACAGCGGGCGGCGAATCGTTTGCCGCCCTGTTTGAAGAGTCGCTCAAGCGCAGCGAGATGCGCGCCGGCGAGGTCATCACCGCCGAGGTGGTGCGCATCGACTTCAACTACGTGGTGGTCAACGCAGGCCTCAAGAGCGAGGCCTACGTTCCGATCGATGAATTCAAGAACGACCAGGGCGGGCTCGAAGTCCAGGTCGGCGACTACGTCTCGGTGGCCATCGACGCCATCGAAAACGGCTACGGCGACACCATCCTGTCGCGCGACAAGGCCAAGCGCCTGGCCTCGTGGCTGGCGCTGGAAACCTCGCTCGAATCGGGCAACTTCGTCAGCGGCACCGTGTCGGGCAAGGTCAAGGGCGGCCTCACCGTGCTGGTCAATGGCATCCGCGCGTTCCTGCCGGGCTCGCTGATCGACACGCGCCCGGTCAAGGATCTCACGCCGTTCGAAGGCAAGACGCTCGAGTTCAAGGTCATCAAGCTCGACCGCAAGCGCAACAACGTGGTGTTGTCGCGGCGCGCCGTGGTCGAAGCCTCAATGGGCGAAGAGCGCGCCAAGCTGCTCGAGACGCTGACCGAAGGCGCCATCGTGCACGGCGTGGTCAAGAACATCACCGAGTACGGTGCGTTCGTCGATCTCGGCGGCATCGACGGCCTGCTGCACATAACCGACATGGCATGGCGCCGCGTGCGCGATCCGAGCGTGGTGGTGCAGGTCGGCCAGGAGCTCACCGCCAAGGTGCTGAAGTTCGACGCCGAGAAGAACCGCGTCTCGCTGGGCCTCAAGCAGCTCGGCGACGACCCGTGGCACGGCGTGTCGCGCCGCTACCCGAGCGGCACGCGCCTGTTCGGCAAGGTCACCAACATCGCCGACTACGGCGCGTTCGTCGAGATCGAACCCGGCATCGAAGGCCTGGTGCACGTTTCGGAGATGGACTGGACCAACAAGAACGTCGCACCCAGCAAGGTGGTGTCGCTCGGCGACGAGGTCGAGGTGATGGTGCTCGAGATCGACGAAGACAAGCGCCGCATCAGCCTGGGCATGAAGCAGTGCAAGGCCAACCCGTGGGAAGAGTTCGCCGGCAACGTCAAGCGCGGCGACAAGGTCAAGGGCCCGATCAAGTCGATCACCGACTTCGGCGTCTTCGTCGGCCTGGCGCAAGGCATCGACGGCCTGGTGCACCTGTCGGATCTGAGCTGGAACGAGCCCGGCGAAACCGCGGTGCGCAACTACAAGAAGGGCCAGGAGGTCGAGGCCGTGGTGCTCGGCATCGACATCGAGCGCGAGCGCATCAGCCTCGGGATCAAGCAGCTCGACCAGGATCCGTTCACCAGCTTCGTGTCGCTCAACGACCGCGGCGCGCTCGTCACGGGCAAGGTCAAGACGGTCGATCCGCGCGGCGCCGAGATCCAGCTCAGCGCCGAGGTCACCGGCTATCTGCGCGCCAGCGAGATCAGCCGCGACCGTGTGGAAGACGCGCGCAACGTGCTGAAGGAAGGCGACGAGGTCAACGCCATCATCGTCAACGTCGATCGCAAAGCGCGTTCGATTCAGTTGTCGATCAAGGCCAAGGACGCGGTCGATCAGCAAGAGGCGATGCAGCGCCTGGCGCAGAGCAACGAGCGCGAGACGGCGGGCACCACCAGCCTGGGCGCGCTGCTGCGCGCCAAGCTGGACAACCGCGACAACCCCAACGGTTGACGCCTCGAGGTCGCGGCCGGCGATGCGCAGTCAGTCGCCGGCCGCACCACACCACCCGCCGGCAGCCCTGTCGGCTATCGCCCACGCAGTTCGTTGCCCTCCTGCCTGGTGATGCCATGACCCGATCGGACCTGGTGGCCCAACTTGCCGAGCGGTTTGCCCAGCTGACGCAACGCGACACCGAGTTCGCCGTCAAGACGATCCTCGACGCGATGTCCGACGCGCTGGGGCGCGGTCATCGCATCGAGATCCGCGGCTTCGGCAGCTTTTCGATCAATCGACGGCCGCCGCGCGTGGGGCGCAACCCGCGCAGCGGCGAGCAGGTGACGATTCCCGAGAAGCTGGTGCCCCACTTCAAGCCGGGCAAGGCATTGCGCGAGGCCGTCGACCACGAGCTTCCGGTGATCGATCCCGCCGAGGGCTGACCGCGCGACGCGAGCCGCCGCCGCACCGCAGCGTCCGTAGAATGCGCCCTCGATGCGCATCCTGACCTGGCTGATCCGCGGGTTCATCTTCTTCACGCTGTTCGCGTTCGCGCTCAACAACCAGCAAGACACCACCGTGCACTGGTTCTTCGGCGCGCAGTGGCGCGCCCCGCTGGTGATCGTGGTGCTGGTGGCGTTCGGCATCGGTCTGGCGCTGGGTGTGCTGGCGATGATGCCGCGCTGGTGGCGCCATCGTCGGATGTCGCAGCGCCAGGCGCGCACGCCGCCCGCGCCGACGCCAGCCGTCGCCGATCCAGCCACCACGGTGCCGTCGGACATCGCCTTCGCGCAGCCGCCGCGCGAAGGCCTGTAAGCCTCGGCCCGCCGCGCAAGCCATGGAATTCGACGTCCAATGGTTGTTGGTCGGTCTGCCGATCGCCTTCGCGCTTGGCTGGATCGCCTCGCGGCTGGACATCGGCCAGTGGAAGCGCGCGCAGCGCGAGGCGCCGAAGGCGTACTTCCAGGGTCTGAACCTGCTGCTCAACGAGCAGCACGACAAGGCGATCGACGCCTTCATCGAGGCGGTGCAGCGCGACCCCGACACTACCGAGCTGCACTTCGCGCTCGGCAACCTGTTTCGTCGGCGCGGTGAGTTCGAGCGCGCGGTGCGCGTGCACCAGCACCTGCTGCAGCGCGCCGACCTCGGCGCCGCCGACCGTACAAGGGCGCAGCATGCGCTGGCGCAAGACTTCGTGAAGGCCGGCCTGCTCGACCGCGCTGAAGAAGCCTACCGCGCACTCGAAGGCACCAGCTACGACATCGAGGCCAAGCTGGCTCGGCTGACGCTGGCCGAGCGGGCGCGCGACTGGCGCACCGCGGCGCAGATGGCGCAGCGCCTGGAAGCGAGCGGCACGGGCTCGTACGCGACCCGCCTCGCGCACCACTGGTGCGAGTTGTCGCTGCAGGCCAGCAGCAACGGCGACCCGGCGGCCGCTGACGATGCGCTGCGGCGGGCCCGCGAGGCCGCGCCGCACGCCCCGCGGCCGCGGATCATCGCGGCGCGGCGCGCCGCGCAGGCCGGTGACGCGGCGGCGGCGTTCGGCCTGTACGGCGAGTTGCTGCAGCACGCGCCCGCGCTGTTCCCTTTGATTGCCAGCGACTACGCCACCGCGGCCATCCAATGCGGCCAGGCCGAAGCCGCGCGCGCCACCGTGCTGCGTCGCATGAACGAGCAACCCAGCGTCGACCTGCTGCAGGCGATGCGCCTGCTCGACGGTGCGGTGCCGACACAAGCCGGCCTGCCCGATGCCGGCGAGCGCGCGCAGGCTTTGCTGCATGCGCAGCCCACGCTGTCGGCCGCGTTGGCCGTGCTCGACGCGCCGCTGGACGTGCACGACGAGTCGGCGCTGCGCGATGTGCGCGAGGCCGTGGCGCGGGCGGCCCGCGCGCAGCAGCGTTATCGCTGCGCTGCGTGCGGTTTCGAGGCCCCGCAGCACTTCTGGCAATGCCCCGGTTGCCTGAGCTGGGACACGTTCCCGGCGCAGCGGATCGAGGAGTTGTGACCCACCCCCGAGGCGGCCTACCGGCCGCCACCCCCTCGAGGGGGCGACCCCAGCGGACCGGCAAAGCCGGATCCGCAGTGTCCACTCGAATGATCCGCGTTCGGTGAAGGTCTCGTCTAACTCTTCACCCGTTGCCGCTCCAGCAGTGCCAACACCTCGGCGAGCGAGGGCACCTGGCCCTTGCCGCCGACGCTGGCCACGCCGCCTGGGCCGACTATGCCGGCCAGCCCGGGCTCGTGGTCGCAGTAGATGCCGATGGTCGGCAGGCCGAGTGCGGCCGCCAGATGCGAGAAACCGGTGTCCAGCCCGATCGCGCGTTGGGTTTGCGCCAGCAGCGCCGCCATGTCGTGCACGTTGAGGAACGGCGGCACCTCGCCCTCGCAGCCGGCGGCGATGCGCTCGGCGCGCACCTGCTCTTCTTCGGTGCCCCAGATCACCACCGGTGACAAACCCATCGCCTTGACGCGCTTGCCCACCGCGATCCAGCGGGCCTCGGGCCAGATCTTCTCGGGCCGGCTCGCGCACGGGATCAACGCGGCGCTCGGCCCGCCGCGCAGCTTCCAACTGCCCTTGCCGGGCGCGATGCCGAACACCGGGGCGCCGCTGGGGACGGGGTAGCCCAGGTGAATGGCCGCGAGGTGACGGCAACGATCGACCGCCTGCAGCTTCAACGACACCGCTGCCTTGCGCGCATACAGCAAGCTGGCAAACGGGTCGCGCCCACTGGAAGCGTCGTAGCCCATCAGCGGGCCATTGGCCTGCCTGCCCCACAGCGCACTCTTGGTCAGGCCCTGCAGATCGAGCACGCAGTCGTAGCGTTGCGCCTTCAATTGCGCGCGCAACTCGCCCATCGCGCGCCAGGTGTCGCGGTGGAACAGCTTGCGCCGCCAACGCCGCCACGCCAGCGAGTGCACGCGATTCACACCCGGATGCATGCGCGGGATCGCCGCGTACGTGGATTCCACCAGCCACTCGATGTGCGCGTTGGGCACGGCCTGGCGGATATCGTGCACGACGGGCAGCGCATGCACGACATCGCCCATCGACGACGTCTTGACGATCAGGACCCGCATGTCAGGCCCCGCCCGGCCGCCCGAAGGGGCGTGATCCCCCACGGGGGGAAGCGAGCGAAGCGAGCAAGGGGGCCATCTCAGCTGCGACGTTGTTGTTGCTCGGACACCAGCGCCGGGTTGAAGCGCGGGTCGTTGTACATCTTGAACTGGCGGTACACCTTGAAATGCGCACGGCCGGCTCGGCAATCGTCCAGCAGCGCGTCGAGACAAGCGGACAGGTCGGCGCGCTGCTGTTGCAGCCGCTCGAGCTTGGCCGCACTGGCACGGCGGTGCGCGTCGTCGACGTCGCGGCGTTCAGTCTGCAAACGCATGGCGTTCACCTTGAGCGCCAGGATCGACAAGCGATCGATCATGCTGCCGGCGGTTTCGCTGTTGAGCCGCGAGCCCGCGCGCACCGTCGACACCGGCGCGTCGGTGCGCGCCGAGGCCGCGTCGACCAGACCGAGCTCGGTGAGCAGCAATTCGTCGACACGCTCGGTGGCATCGTTGCGCGCCTGGTTGTAGCGGTCGATCGCGCGCTTGTTGGCGGCGATCTCGGCATCGACGACCTGCGTGCGCCGCGCCAGGTCTTCTTCGGCCCACAGCAGGCAGTTGAAGCGGTGGTTGGTCTGCACCCACGGCCACAGCCCGGCGTCGCGAGCCGCCGGCTCACGCGCCGGCCAGCCAGGCGCGGCCAACAACGTGTCGTGCAACGCGGTGACCGCGGCGCCGGTGGGAAGCGATGGTGGCATGCGCTCGGATGGCAGAATGTGCTGGTGCCGATTATCGGTGCGTCGCAAGCGCCTCGGATGACATCTCGCCCGCTGATCGTGCGCCTGCGCAACTGGGTGGGCGACGTGATTCTCGGCATTCCCGCGTTGAAGTTGCTGGCGCAGCACGGCTACCAACTGCAACTGGTTGGCAAAGGCTGGGCGCCGGCCCTGCTGGTGGGCGAAGGCTGGCCCGTGCAAGTGCGGGCGCAGGGGGCGTGGGCCAGCGTGCGGCAACTGCGCGGGCTGCGCAAGGCGGCGGCGGCTGTCGATCCGACGTTCGATCGGCGCGACAACGCGATGGTGCTGACCACGTCGTTTTCGAGCGCATTCGAGATGCGCATGGCCGGCCTGCGCGCGGTGGGGTACTCGCAAGAGGCACGCGACTTCTTGCTGGCGCGAAGTGTGCCCAACATCTATGGCGGCTCGGCCTTGGTGGCCTACTGGGACCTGGCGTGCCGCTTTCTGGGTGTCACGCAGGCGCCGCCGCGCGAGATCGGCCTGCGCGTGGCGAGCGCGGATGTCGCGCAGGCCGACGCGCTGCTGCGCGACCACGGCGTCGGTCAAGACTTCATCGCGATCTGCCCGTTCGCCGGCGGAAAGTTCGAAAAGCAGGACAAAGCGTGGCCCGAGTTTGCGCAGTTCGCGCGCGCCTTGCTGGCCACCGGCAGGCAGATCGTCGCCTGCCCGGGCCCGGGTGAAGAGACTCTGATGCGCGAACACTACCCCGGCGTCGTCTCGATCGAAGGCGTGAAGCTGGGCGCCTACGGGGCCATTCTTCAGCGCGCAGCGCTGCTGGTGTCCAACGACACAGGGCCGGGCCACTTGGCCGCCGCGGTCGGCGCGCCGGTGCTCAGCGTGCTCGGCCCCACCAAGCCCGAGCAGTGGGCGCCCTGGGGCCCCACGGCCCACATCGTGCAGCGCCCACAGCCGCCCGAGCGCACCGTGTGGCCCGAGGTCGACGAAGTCATGCAGCGCGTGGCGGCGCTCGTGCCGGGCACGCGATGAGCACCCGCCACGTTGGCCTCAGCCTGGGTCGCGTCGAACACTGGCACGATGGGCTCGGCGAATACGGGCGGCGCCTGGTCAGCGAGCTGGCGGCGCGCGCGACCGAGTTGCGACGAGAGCACGGCATCGAGCTTCACGTGCACCTGCCGGCACGCTGGCACGGCATGTTCGGCGATGACGTGCACTACCTGGGCAGCCACACCACGCAGCGTGTGGTCCATCTGCGGATGACGCGATTCGCGTTGTGGCATCGGCTGCATCAGTTCATCCGCTTGCGGCCGCCGCTGGCCACCGCGCGCCGCGTGGAGACCGTGCACGATCTGAACTTTCTCTACACCAAGCAAGGTGCCAAGCGCGAGCGCTACCGCCGGCGACTGCGCGCACGCCTGCGCGGCTGTGCGCGCGTCATCGTGATCAGCCAGCATGTGCGCGACGAGTTGCTGCGCGAACTCGGTGACCCGCAGATGCCGGTGCAGGTGATCCACAACGGCGCCACCAATCTGACGACGCTGCCGCGCACGCCGGTCGTGCTGCCCGGTAGCGATGGCGCGCCGTTCCTGCTGCACATCAGCCGCATGGCGCCGAGCAAGAACATCGATGCCTTGCTTGCGCTGGCTGCGGCATGGCCCGAGCAGCGGTTCGTGCTGGCGGGCTCGTCGAGCCCCTACACCGGCCACGTGAAGGAGCAACTCGCGCTGCGTGGCCTGACCCATGTGACGCTGGCACTCGACATCGACGATGCGCAAAAGGCCTGGCTCTACGCCAATTGCAGCGGGTTCCTGTTCCCGTCGCTCACCGAGGGCTTCGGCCTGCCACCCCTGGAGGCCATGCACTTCGGCAAGCCGGTGTTCCTGTCGCGCCTGACCTCGCTGCCGGAGGTCGGCGGCGATGCCGCGCACTACTTCGATGACTTCGCGCCCACGGCGATGCGCCGCACGATCGAAGAGGGCCTGCGACTTCACGAGCGGCTCGCGCTGGCCAGTGGTGTCGCGGCACATGCCCGCACGTTCAGCTGGACACAGTGCGCGCAGCAACACGTCGCGCTGTACCTGGATTTGCTCGGCCAGCAGCCGCCGGCTCGATGAAGCCCGGCGGCGAGGCCGCGCGCAGGCCGCAGGCGCCGGTCCTCCCCGCCTGCTAGCTGGTGCCGCCGGTGATGGCGCGGCGCAGTCGCGGCCCGACCACCACCTCGGCAAAACGCGCGCGACACGCCTGATCGGCCTGCGCACGGCGCCGGTCGGCCTCGGCATCCGACAGGCCGGCCACCTGCGACAGCGCCTGCGCCAGCGCCTCGGGCGAGAAGGCATCGACGCACCAGCCGAGCCGGCCGTTGTCGAGAATCTCCAGCGGCCCGCCGTGGTCGGGGCCGATCATCAGCAGGCCGCGGGCCGCGGCCTCGGGAAACACCATGCCGAACGGCTCGTCCAGCGGCAGCAGCGCGAACACGTCGCAGGCGTCGTACACGCGGCGCAAGTCGGCGTCGGACAGATAGCCATGAAAGGTGAATGCCCCCGCCGGCAGCAGTTGTGCCGCCAACGCCTGCAACGACTCGCGTGCCGGGCCGTCGCCCACCACGTGCAGGTGCGAACCTTCCGACCCGGCCCGAAACTGCGCAAAGCCGCGAACCACCGTGTCGATGTTCTTCAGCACCTCGATCCGGCTGTGCACCAGCACGCCGAGCCGTTGCCGGTCGAGGCCGGCGCGCGAGCGCCCGCCCTCGGGAAATCGCACGATCGGATAGACCACCTCCTCGGCACAGCGCCCGTAGATGCGCCGCGCGTTGTGGCGCGAGAATTCGCTGATCGCGTACACGTGGTCAAGCCGCGCCACCTGCTCGATGTCGAACGCGGCCAGGACGCTCATCCGGCCGCTGCGATCCGCGCGCGCCAACTGGCCGCGCCAGTGGCCCGTGCTGGCATCGGCTGCGCGCAGATCGCTGGCGTCGGCACGCGCACTCAACACCGGGTTAGCTAGGCGAAGATGCACTCCACGCGGCGGCTCGTTGCACTGCCAGACCTTGCGCGCCGGCAGCGCGGCACTGCCCAGCATGGTGCTGCAGGGAAAGTTGGAAGCCAGCACTGCGTCGAGGCCGTCCAGCAAACGAGTCGCACGTGCGCCGCGGCGGCGCACCTTGGCCAAACGAGGGTTCCAGGCCAGCCCGTCGGTCCAATGCTTGCGCTGCGCGACCCGCACCTCGAGCCCCTGCAACCGATCGGCCCACAGCTGCGGTTCGTACACGAAGGTCACGAGGCGAACCGTGTCGCCAGCCTGGCGCAGGTAGTGCGCCTGCGCCACGCACAACAGCTCCGCGCCACCCGGCTTCGCCAAGGCCGGATGAAAAAAGCCGATGCGCATCGTGGCCCTCCCAATTTGAACGGCTTATCCTATAGCCATGACCAAGACCGCACTGATCACCGGCGTCACCGGGCAGGACGGCAGCTACCTCGCCGAGCTGCTGCTGGCCAAGAACTACCAGGTGCACGGCATCGTGCGCCGCGCCAGCCTGTTCAACACCGATCGTATCGACCACCTGCATGTCGGCGGCCATCCGAACCCGAACTTTCACCTGCACTACGGCGACCTGTCGGACGCCGGCGCGTTGCGCAACGTGCTCGACGTGGTGCAGCCCGACGAGGTGTACAACCTGGGCGCACAAAGCCATGTGAGGGTCAGCTTCGATCAGCCCGAGTACACCGTCGACGTGACCGCCGTCGGCGTGATCCGCCTGCTGGAGGCGATCCGCAGCTACAGCAAGCACAACAACAAGCAGATCCGTTTCTACCAGGCCAGCAGCTCCGAGATGTTCGGCAGCGCCAAGCCGCGCCAGCACGAAGGCACGCGCTTCGAACCCCGCAGCCCCTATGCCTGCGCCAAGGTGTACGCGCACTACCAGGTGATCAACCACCGCGAGGGCTACGGCATGTTCGCGTGCAGCGGCATCCTGTTCAACCACGAGAGCCCGCGTCGCGGCGAGACCTTCGTCACGCGCAAGATCACGCGCGCGGCCACGCGCATCAAGCTCGGACTGCAGGACAAGCTGTTCCTGGGCAACCTCGAGGCGCGCCGCGACTGGGGCTTTGCCGGCGACTATGTCGATGCGATGTGGCGCATGCTGCAGCACGACAAGCCCGACGACTACGTGGTGTCCACCGGCGAGTCGATCACCATTCGCGACTTCCTGGACCTCACGTTCGGCCAGCTCAACCTGGATTGGCGGCGCCACGTCGAAATCGATCCGCGGTACTTTCGCCCCGCCGAGGTCGATCACCTCGAAGGCGACTCCGCCAAGTGCCGCCGTGTTCTCGATTGGGAGCCAAAGACCAACATCCGCGCACTGGCCCGCATGATGGTGGACGCCGACCTGCGCCTGGCCGAGCGCGAGCGTGTGCTGCGCGATGCCGGCCACGAGGAAGTGCCGCGCACCGGCTACCGCTAGACCAGCACGCCGCGAATGACGCCGCCCGGCGCAGCCGCCCCTGTCTGCTATTTCGATGTCACCGACATCGTGCACTACGCCATGGGCAACGCGCGCGTCTCGGGCATTCAGCGGGTTCATCTCAATTTGATCGGACACCTGGT
>JBIODO010000105.1:0-10920 GCA_044445225.1 Burkholderiales bacterium | reverse complement strand
GTGTTCTCCAGCCCGAACGGCGAGCCGATGGCCATCACCCACTCGCCGACCTTGAGCTTGCCGACGTCGCCGATCTTCACCGCCGGTAGTCCGGTGGCCTCGATCCTGACCACCGCCACGTCGGTGCGCTTGTCCGCGCCGATGAGCTTGGCCTTGAACTCGCGCTTGTCGGTGAGCGTCACGATGACTTCGTCGGCACCGTCGACGACGTGGGCGTTGGTCATCACGAAGCCGTCGTTGCTCAGAATGAAGCCCGAGCCCACCCCTCGCTGCTGCGGCTCCTCGTCACCGCCGCGCGGGCCGCGGCGCGGGTCGGGCCGGCCCGGCATGGGGATGCCGAAGCGGCGAAAGAACTCCTCGACGTTGGGATCGACTTCGCCACCCGCGGTGGCTCGACCGCGCTCGAGCGTGCGGATGTTGACCACTGACGGACTCCACTTCTCGGCCAACTCGGTGAAGTCGGGCAGCTGTCCCTGGGCGCGCGCCGGCGTGGCAGCAATCCAGCCGCCCACGCCGAGACAGGCAGCCAGCGCGATCGTGGCTGCGCGGCGGCGCAGTTCGAGAACCGAGGGACCCGTGTGTCGATGCATGCAAGACCTCATGTCAGACCATGGCAGCCTGATGAGGGCCGCGAACTAGAAATCAAGGGGAATTCAAGCACGGAGCGGTCAACGCCGCCGCTCCAGCGCAGATGAAAACAGCTGCACCGTGGCCATCGGCACGTCGCCCATCGCGGTGATCCACCAATCGCCGGAGCGGGTCATCACCGTGTGCGTCGCACCCAGGCTGGTGGCCACCGGCTTGTGGCGCTGGGCGTCATACGGCTCGACGAACACCGATACGTGGGTCAGGCCATCGGAGAAGACCGCCATCAACACCGACGTGCTGGCGCTGGTGGGAGGCTCCTCCATCGCGCCGAGTTCCCTGCGCATGCAAGCGACCAGCTGGAACCCCGGTACCAAGTGTGCAACGCTCCAGCCTTCGGCGTCGAGCTGGGTGCGGGTCGTCGCCGGGCGCACGATGCGAAAGCCGT
Source organism: Burkholderiales bacterium (assembly GCA_044445225.1). Classification (GTDB taxonomy): domain Bacteria; phylum Pseudomonadota; class Gammaproteobacteria; order Burkholderiales; family Burkholderiaceae_C; genus JAEUPI01. The sequence continues at coordinate 9,887 of JBIODO010000105.1, read as the reverse complement.
CGAGCTTGCGCATCCCCTGCAGCACGAGCTCTGGATTCGGCTTGCCACCGATCAACAGGTCGGAGAACGACGCCGACTCCAGCACCTCGCCGCGCGCACCCAGCACGTCGGCACGCAGCAGCAGGCCGCTGGACTGCTCGGCCCACAGCCGCTGTGCAAAGCGGTGGGCATCGCGCGGTTTGAACAGCAACACCTGCGCTTCGTGGCCCGCCACGCGTTCGGTGCCGAGCAGGCGCAGTTCATAGGCATCGTCCGAACGCGCATCGGCCGGCGGCAAGCCGGGGAAATCGGGCATCGCCAGACGCTGTTCGATCACGGCCACGCGGGCCCGCGGCCACACCGTCTGCGTGACGTCGTTGTGGCGCAGCACCTGCCGCGATTCGCCGTCGAGCACGTCGATGCGCTCGTAGCGCTGCTTGCCTTCGCAGTAGTGCGTCACGCGCGAGCTTGACACCACGCCCGCCGCGTTGGACACCAGCGTTCCCTGGTAGTTGAGCGTGGCGGCAGCGCGCTGCACGCGCGCCATCCAAGAGCGCAGGTCACTCGGGCGCTCGCCCGGAACCGCCGACGCCGCGGTCTGCGCCTGCGCCGGCCAGGCCGCGGCCACGCTCGCAGCCCACAGCCAGGTGCGCAACGAGCGGCGCAGTGCGATCACCGATCCTCCAGCACGATGGTGTCGACGCTGCGCACCACGCCACCGGGCATCTGCAGTGCGGCGCCATTGCCGCTTTGGCGATGCGCCGCGAAGTATCGTTCGAGCCGGGCATCGCGAATCAAGCGCCCGTTGACGGGCTGCTGATCCCACGCCGCCGGTGCCGACGCGATCGCCGGCTCTGCAGCCGCGCGCGCGGCCACCTGCGTCCCGTCGTCGAGCGAAGCAGGTGCCGTTCGCAACATCACCACCACGCCGGCCACCGCAGCCATTCCGGCGGCTGCGGCGATCGGGGCTGCCCACACCCGCAGGCGCCGACCGACGGCCCGCTGCGCAGGCCGCAGCACCGCCGGCTCGCGCGCCAACCGAGCGCGCAGTGCGGCCAGGAACGCAGCGTCGTGGGCGCCTTCGCGAGCCAACTCGCGCGAGCGCAGCACATCACCGATTAGCTGATAGTGACGCCAGCGCTCACGCGCGTCGGCACGTTCGGCCCACAGCGCCAGGCACCGCTCCTGCGCGTCGGACGGGGCCTCGCCATCGACCAGCCACGACAGCGTGGCCCATTCGTCGTCGCGCTGCCCGCGCGGGCTCGGCAATGGATCGTCAGGCATCTTCACTCCAACCAATATCGCGCAAGAGCTGGCGCGGTGAACCGGGTGCAGTTCACCAGCGTTCCCCCTCGCGCGTACCCAACAATGGACGCAATCGTGATGCGATCGCTTCGCGGGCGCGAAAGATCCGTGACCGGACCGTGCCGATCGGGCAATTCATCACGTCCGCGATCTCTTCATAGCTCAGACCTTCGATTTCCCGCAGCGTGATCGCCTGCCGGAGGTCCTCCGACAGCGCGTCGATCGCGGCATTGACCGTGGCGGCAATCTCCTTGCTCGCCAGCAGCGCCTCGGGCGTCTCGCCGTCGCTTAGTTCGTGGTCGGTGCGGTAAGTTTCGTCGTCCTCCCCCGGACGCGCGCGGGCCGAGTCGGTGGAGACGGGGTCGCGCTTGAGTTCGACCAGAGTCTTCTTGGCCGTATTCACCGCAATGCGATACAGCCACGTGTAGAACGCGCTCTCGCCGCGGAATTGCGGCAGCGCCCGATAGGCGCGAATAAAGGTCTCCTGGGCGACGTCGTGGACCATGTCGGCGTCGCGCACCATGCGCGAAATCAGGCGCTCGATGCGCCGCTGGTACTTGACCACCAGCATCTCGAAGGCACGCGAGTCGCCTTGCTGCGCACGCTCGACCAGCGCGCGGTCCGCATCTTGCAGGCTCATTGGTACACCCTTGGCGCTGCGCGCCTTCCCTCCGAGAGGGAGTTCGCGCCTTCGGGCGGCCGGGCGGCGCTCACGAGCGCGCGCCTTCGTCGCCGGCGCTCGCTGGGTCCGGCGCGCCTGGCGCGAAAAGGGTAGCGCGCAGGGCATGCCACGCCGGCCCCGCATCGCTGTTGCTCACCGCCAGCCAGGTTGTCGGGCCCGCACCGGCAGGCCTAAAACACAACAGCATCCAGCTGCCGACGTCCAGCTTGACTTGCACCGTGCCAGCGCGCGGCGCTGCCGCCCACGGGCACAACGTCCACTGCCCCTGGTGCCAGGCGATCGTGTACGGCGTACGCGGCGCGAGACGCCAGCCGAGCCAGCCGCCCAGCATCGCCGTGCCCACGCTGACCGCGAGCCAAGCCGCTGCGCCACGGCCCGCCGGGCCGGCAGCGGCATCGATGTGCGACCAGGCCCACGTGCCCACGGCCGCCGCGCACGCGCCGCCGATCATCGCGAGCACGGCACGCACGGACAGGCCCGGCGTCACGTTCAATTCAAATGCCGGCGCAGCGCGCATGGCCCGCCGGGTTCGTGGCCGCTAGACGCGGCGCAACACCAGGGTGCCGTTGGTGCCGCCAAAACCGAAATTGTTTTTCGCCGCCGCATCGATGCGCATCTCGCGCGCCTCGTTGGCGCAATAGTCGAGATCGCATTCAGGGTCTTGGTTGAACAGGTTGATGGTCGGCGGTACCACCTGATGGTGCAGCGCAAGCACGGTGAACACGGTCTCGATGCCGCCGGCGCCGCCCAGCAAGTGCCCAGTCATCGACTTGGTGGAACTGACCACCATCTTTTTCGCGTGCGCGCCAAAAGCGAGCTTGATCGCCTGCGTCTCGTTGACGTCACCCAGCGGGGTGGAGGTGCCGTGGGCATTGAGGTACTGCACCTGCGTGGCGTCGAGCCCGGCGTTGCGCAACGCGGCGCGCATCGCCCGGTGCGGCCCGTCGGTGTTGGGCGCGGTGATGTGGCCAGCGTCGGCACTCATGCCGTAGCCTGCGAGCTCGGCATAAATCCTGGCGCCGCGCGCCTTGGCATGTTCGTATTCCTCGAGCACCACCGCCCCTGCGCCCTCGCCGAGCACGAAACCGTCGCGGTCCTTGTCCCAGGGGCGTGATGCGGTGGCCGGGTCATCGTTGCGCGTGGACAGCGCACGCATCGCAGCGAACCCACCCACGCCGAGCGGCGACACCGCCGCCTCGGTGCCGCCGGCCACCATGACGTCGGCATCGCCGTATTCGATCAGACGTCCGGCCTCGCCGATGCAGTGCAGGCCGGTGGTGCATGCGGTGACGATCGACAGGTTGGGACCCTTGAAGCCGAAGCGCATCGACACGTGTCCGGCCACCATGTTGATGATCGTGCCTGGAATGAAGAACGGCGAGATGCGGCGCGGACCGCGCGCGGTGAGTTCGTCGTGCGTGTCTTCGATCATCGGCAAGCCGCCGATGCCCGAGCCGACGAGGCAGCCGATGCGCTCGGCGCGCTCCTCGCTCAACGCGTCGCCGCTCGGCAAGCCGGAGTCCTGCACGGCTTGAATCGATGCGGCCAAGCCGTAGTGAATGAAGGTATCCATGTGCCGCGCCTCTTTGGCGGGCATGTAGTCTTCGACCTTGAAATCCGCGACCTGCCCTGCGAAGCGGCAGGCGAATGGCGCAGGGTCAAAGCGCGTGATCGTGCTGATGCCCGAGCGCCCGGCGGTCAAGTTGGACCAGGCCTGCTCGACCGTGTTGCCCACCGGGCTGATGAGCCCGAGGCCGGTGACGACGACGCGGCGGCGCGACATCTGCTGGAGGCTCCAAGCCGGGCGGCGCTCAGGCCTTCTGGTGCTTGGACGCGTAGTCGATCGCCAACTGCACGGTGGTGATCTTCTCGGCCTCTTCGTCGGGAATCTCGATACCGAACTCGTCTTCGAGCGCCATCACCAGTTCCACGGTGTCAAGCGAATCGGCGCCCAAGTCAGCCACGAAGGCCTTCTCGTTGGTGACGTCGGACTCGGGCACGCCAAGCTGCTCGGCGATGATCTTCTTGACACGTGCTTCGATATCGCTCATGACTCCTCCAGGAGTTGCAACAAACAGCCGGTGATTCTACGGCCTCGCCTCGCGGCGGGCCGCTGGCCGGCCACCGGAGACCCGACCCGCAATTTGTGCCGCGCTCCCAGTTGTGGGCACGCTCGGCGCGACCTCAGTCCATGAACATGCCGCCGTTCACGTGCAGTTGAGTGCCCGTGATGTAGCCGGCCGACGGCGAGGCCAGAAAGGCCACCGCTGCGGCCACGTCTTGCGGCGCGCCCAGACGCCCCAGCGGCACCTGGGCCAGCAAGGCCTGGCGCTGAGCGTCGGTCAGGCCGTCGGTCATGTCGGTGGCGATGAAGCCGGGAGCCACGCAATTGACCGTGATGTTGCGGCTGCCCAGCTCGCGCGACATCGCACGTGTGAGCCCCGCCACGCAGGCCTTGGCGGCCGCATAGTTGGCTTGGCCCGCGTTGCCGGCGGCGCCGACCACCGAGGTGATGTTGATGATGCGGCCGAAGCGCTGCTTCATCATCGGGCGCATCACCGCGCGGCACAGCCTGAACACGGCGTGCAGGTTGGTCTCCATCACGGCGGACCAGTCGTCGTCCTTCATGCGCATGGCAAGCTGGTCGCGCGTGACGCCGGCGTTGTTGACCAGCACGTGAAGGCCGCCGTCGTGTTTGACGATGGACTCGATCAGCGCGTCACCAGCCAGCGCATCGTTGACATTCAGCACCACGCCGCGGCTGCCCGCCGGCGCCGTTTGCACGGCAAGCGCCTGGGTGACCGCCGCCGCGCCCGCCTCGGTGGTGCCGGTGCCCACCACTCGAAAGCCCTGCGCTGCGAGCGCCTGCGCGATCGCCCGGCCGATGCCGCGCGAGGCGCCGGTGACCAGCGCCACCTGGGGCGATGCCGTCTCGCTCATCGGCTAAGCCTGCGCGCTCATCCCAACACGCCCATCGCGTCACGCAGCGACGCCGGGTCGAACACGCTGGCGGTCACAGCCTCGCTGTCGATGCGCTTGACCATGCCGGTGAGCACCTTGCCGGGGCCACACTCCAGCACATGGGTCAGGCCACGCGCGCGCAGGGCCTGCACCACCTCGACCCAGCGCACCGGGCCGTACGCCTGCCGCACCAGCGCGTCGCGGATCGCGGTGGGCTCGTTCGCCGCAGCGACATCGATGTTGTTGATCACCGGAATGCGCGGCGCCGTGATGGATACCCATGCCAACCGCTCGCGCAACGCATCGGCGGCTGGCCGCATCAATGCGCAATGGAATGGCGCCGACACCGCCAGCGGCAATGCGCGCTTGGCGCCCATGCTCTTGAGGATCTCGCAGGCCTTGTCGACCGCGGCCTTGGCGCCGGAGATCACGGTCTGCTTGGGATCGTTGAAGTTCGCAGCTGACACCACCGCGCCAGTGTCGGCCGCCGCCTGCGCGCACCCTTGCACCACGGCAGCGGGCTCCAGCCCGAGGATGGCGGCCATCGCGCCGGCGCCGACCGGAACCGCTTGCTGCATCGCCTGCGCACGAAACCGAACCAGCGGCAACGCGTCGGACAGCGTCAGCGCGCCGGCTGCCACCAGTGCGGTGTATTCGCCCAGCGAATGGCCGGCCAGTGCTGCAGGCTCGGCGCCACCCTCGGCGCGCCATGCGCGATAGCAGGCGATGGCGGCGGCCAGCATCACCGGCTGCGTGTTGGTGGTCAGCTCGAGCGCCTGGCCAGGCCCTTCGCGAATCAAGCGGCCGATGTCTTCGCCCAGCGCCTGCGCGCTTTCGGCCAGCACCTCGCGCACGGCGGGGTGATCGCCCCAGGCGTCGAGCATGCCGACGCTTTGTGCGCCCTGCCCCGGAAAGACGAATGCAAACGCCTTCATGCCCATGTTGTTTAGAAATCGAGCAGCACCGCGCCCCAGGTGAAGCCGCCGCCCACGCCTTCGAGCAGCACGGTGTCGCCGCGTTTGACACGGCCATCCTTGCAGGCCACATCGAGCGCCAGAGGTATTGACGCCGCCGAGGTGTTGCCGTGCGACTCGACGGTGGCCACCAGCTTGTCGGGCGCGAGCTTCAGCTTGCGCGCCGTGCCTTGCATGATGCGGATGTTGGCCTGGTGCGGAATCAACCAGTCGACGTCCTCGGTGCTGCGCCCTGCTGCGCTCAACGTGGCGCGCGCCGAGGCCTCGAGCACGTGAACGGCCAGCTTGAACACCGCCGGCCCGTCCATCTTCAACAGCGGATCGCCGAGCACCTTGCCGCCCGCCACCGTGCCCGGCGTGCACAGGATCTCGCGGTACGCGCCGTCGGCGTGCAGGTCCGAGGCGAGAATGCCGGGTTGATCGCTGGCCTCGAGCACCACCGCGCCGGCGCCATCGCCGAACAACACGCAGGTGCCGCGATCGTTGAAGTCGAGGATGCGCGAGAAGATCTCGCTGCCGATCACCAGTGCGCGTGATGCGGCGCCGGTGCGGATCATCGAATCGGCCACCGTCAGCGCGTAAACGAAACCCGAGCACACCGCCTGCAGATCGAATGCCGGGCAGCCGGCCACGCCGAGCTTGTGCTGCAGGATGGTCGCGGTCGACGGGAACACCATGTCGGGCGTCGAGGTGGCGACGATGATGAGATCGATCTCCTGCGCCTTGCGTCCGGCCGACTCCAGCGCATGGCGAGAGGCTTCGAGTGCCAGGTCGCTTGCCGTCACGCCGTCGGCAGCGAAGTGGCGCGCGCGGATGCCGGTGCGCTCAACGATCCACTGATCGGAAGTTTCGATGCCGCGCGTCGCCAGTTCGGCGGCCAACTCGGCGTTGGTCACTCGCCGCGGCGGCAAGTAGCTGCCGGTGCCGGTGATGCGCGAAAAGCGAGCGGGAGCGGTCACGAGGCCCCCTTGGCCCTACGGGCCGTCCCCCCGTGGGGGAACGAGCGCCTTCGGAACGGCCGTGCGGCGCTCATTCGGCGGGCGAGAGATTCGGCTCTTCGGCGGCCGAAGGCATGGCCTGGAGCGTCTCGAGAATGCGGTCGTGCACGCGTTCGAGCAATCGATTGCGAGCCGCATCATACGCGCGCGCCAACGCCTGCTCGAAGGCGAAGGCGTCGGACGATCCGTGCGCCTTGAACACCAGACCCTTCAGTCCGAGCAGTGCGCCGCCGCTGTAGCGGCGATGGTCGACACGGGCCTTGAAATGGTTGAGCACCGGCAGCGCGGCCAGGGCAGCGAGCTTGGTCCACAGCGAGCGGCTGAACTCCTCGCGGATCATGCCGGCCAGCATCGCGGCCAGGCCTTCGGAGGTCTTGAGCATCACGTTGCCGACGAAGCCGTCGCACACCACGATGTCGGTGGTGCCCTTGAAGATGTCGTTACCTTCCACGTTGCCGTAGAAGTTGAGGTGGTCGTCGGCGGCCGCAGCGCGCAGCAACTCGCCGGCGCGCTTGATCGTCTCGCTGCCCTTGATCGCCTCCTCGCCGATGTTGAGCAGGCCCACACTCGGGTTCTCGTTGCCGTGCAGCGCGGAGGCCAGTGCACTGCCCATCACCGCGAACTGCAGCAAGTGCTCGGCGGTGCAATCGACGTTGGCGCCGAGGTCGAGCACCTGGGTGAAGTGGCCTTTCTCGTTGGGCAGCAGCGCGGCGATCGCCGGGCGGTCGATGCCCTCGACCGTCTTGAGCACGTAGCGGGCCACCGCCATCAATGCGCCGGTATTGCCGGCCGATACGCAGGCATGAGCCACCGCCTCGGCACCGTCGTGCGCCTTCACCTGGTTGATGGCCACTCGCAGCGACGAGTCTTTCTTGCGCCGCAAGGCGACCTCGATGGGGTCGTCCATGCTCACCACTTCGGTGGCCGGCACCAGCGTGCAGCGCTGCCAGGCAGCAGCCGGAGCGAGCGCGGCTGCGGTGCCCACCAGCACCAGCTCGGCGCCAGGGTGCGATGACAGGAATGCGCTGCAACCCGGCAGCGTGGCCGACGGGCCATGGTCGCCGCCCATGCAGTCGACGGCGATGCAAACACGCGAGAGCGGTGGAAGCGGGCTCACTCGCCAAACGGTAGGTTAAGCGCGAGAGAGGCGCAAGTGGGTACGACCGAGGGGCCGGGCCAGCCCAGGTCTGAGCAGCGGTGCTCAGGCTTGCAGATCAGGCGTCAGTCTTGGCCTTCAGCACCTTGCGGCCGCGATAGAACCCGGTGGGGCTGATGTGATGCCGCAGGTGCACCTCGCCGGTAGTGGGTTCGATGCCGGTGCCTGGTGCGGTGAGTGCGTTGTGCGCACGGTGCATGCCGCGTTTGGACGGTGACTTCTTGTTTTGCTGAACTGCCATGGGGTTCTCCAGTGCATCACCGCTTGGCGGCTGCGTTGCCTCGCGCGGGCGATTGCGCTCACGCTGCCGGCGGCCAGGGTGCAAGCGAAAAGCGCCGCCGTTCGGCCCAACGCCACCCCGGGAAAAGCCGGGGATTATAGCGGTCCCTTGTGCGCCGCCCTCAGCGCCCGGCTGTGGGCGACTTCAGCGACGTCAAGGCTGAGAATGGGTTGGCACTCGGCACGCCAGCGTCGCCCGTGCTGTGCTGTGGAACCGAGCATTGCGCATGCCGCGGCACGATCGGCCAGGCCAACAGCAACTCATCCTCGACCAGCGTGCGAAGGTCGAGCGCCGGCTCCAGGGCCAGCACATCGTCTTCGCTGTCGGCATCGAGCGCCTCGGCCTGCGCCTCGTCATCCACGAAGCGCAGCGCCCGCTCCACCACCAAGGCCCGGCTGAAGGGCAGCAGGCAGCGCTGGCAGGTCGGCCATGCGTCGGTCTTCACGTGCAGGTGCAACCAGGTTTGCAACGGCCGGCCGGCGGCGCGGCGCTGTTCGCCGCGCACGCTCCACTGCACGGGCTCGAGCGCAGCACCTGGCGCCGGTGTCTGCATCGCGTGCCAGCGCCGCAGTTCCGCGGCGGCCCATTGCCCGCTCAAACTCGCGCCCTCGACGGCCAGTGCGGCCACGTTGAGCCGCGTCGGATCCAGGTTGCGCGCACCCATCGGGCCAGTGTAAGGCGCGCACGATGGGACAATTTGCCGATGAACGCCGCGCCCGCTCTGGTCTTGGCCTCGACGTCGCGCTATCGGCGCGAGCTGCTTCAGCGCCTGCGCCTGCCCTTCGTGGTCATGGCCCCCGAGGTGGATGAGACCGCGGCACCCGGCGAAGCGCCGGCCGCAATGGCGCAGCGCCTGGCGCTTGCGAAGGCGAACGCCGTCGCCATGCTCGCGCCCGATGCGGTGGTGATCGGCTCCGACCAGGTGGCCGAACTCGACGGCTCGGCGCTGGGCAAGCCGGGCAACCACGCCCGCGCGGTGCAACAGCTGCGATCGATGCGCGGGCACGCGGTGCGCTTTCACACCGCGGTGGCGGTGGTTCGTCCGTCGAGTGGTTTTCTGCAGCAGGCGCTGGTCACCGTCACCGTGCGCTTTCGCCCATTAAGCGACCCTGAGATCGAGCGCTACCTGTTGCTGGAGCAGCCCTACGACTGCGCAGGCAGCGCCAAGTGCGAGACGTTGGGCATCGTGCTGGCCGATGCCATCGAGTCCGACGATCCGACTGCGCTGGTCGGCCTGCCGCTGATTCGCACCAGCGCCATGCTGCGCGCAGCCGGGCTCGATCCGCTGGCAGTGAGCGCATGAGCCAGCGGGTCGCTCCCAAGGCGAATCCCGGCGTGCGCAGCACGAAGGATGCGCAATGACCGTGCCGCGCCCGGGCACCGGCCGCCTGGTGCTGGTGCCCAACATGCTCGACTTCGGCTCACCCGTGCCACTGGAGTTGTCGACCGGGCTGCCGGCGGCAGTGATCCAGCGCGCGGCGGCGCTCACGCATTGGGTGGTCGAGGACGCCAAGACGGCGCGTGCGTTCATCAAGCGAGTGGCCGCGCAGGT
>JBIODO010000104.1:0-10926 GCA_044445225.1 Burkholderiales bacterium | reverse complement strand
GCCAGCAACAGCATCCACAGCACCACCGAACGCCACACCAGCCCCACCACACTATCGAGGTGGCCGATCTGCGGATCGGCGCCTGGTGTCGACCCGGCCGCGCTGGCCACGCCCGGCGCGGCGCCGCTTTCGAAGGTCTTGGATCGATCCGGCGTGACCCCGGGTGCAGCGGCTCCCCCCAGGCTGACACCCACGGCACCCGCTGCCGCAGACAGGATGACGCCCTCGTTGGCGTGGCGCCACAGGCCAGCATCGCGGCGCCAGCCGTTGACGGCCTCTTCGAAATTACCCACCACGGCGAAGCCGAACGCAGTCAGCCGTGCCGGCAAATGATCGATGAGGGCGAACAGGCGTTGCGACAGCTCCATCGATTTGTCGTTGGCCGGCGCGCCGAGCGCCTTGCTCTTGAAGGTCCAGTAGCGGCCTGCGAATTCGGCCATCCGGTACAGCACGGCACCGGCCGGGCCCAAGCCCAGGAACGCCAGCACCACGAACCAGAAGAACACGCCGAACACGTGGCGGTGCGCGGCCAGCAGCGAGTGTTCGATCACGTGACGCAGCAGCTCGGTGCGCGGCAGCTCGCTGGCGTCGAGGTGGCACCACTGCGCGAGCTGGCGTCGGGCCTGCTCTTCGTCGCCCTGGTCGAGCGCCTTGCGGATGTCGGTGAAGTAGTGGCTGAACTGGCGAAAGCCCAGAGTCAGGTACAACACCACGACGTCGAAGGCGAGCGCCGCCAGCACATGCGTCCAGGCGAGCCAGATGTGCACCAGTGCGGCGGCGATGGCCGGCGCCACCACCGAGACGAACCACACGACCCACGCGTGGCGCTCGCGGCCGGCGTCGAAGTGGCGACCGGTCCAGCCGACCCACGAGATGAGGCCATCGTGCACCCAGTTGTCGCGCGGCAGCGGGCGCAGCTGCTCGAACATCAGCGCGAACAAGACGGCGAAGAAGCTCATCGGCCGCCGATGATAGCGAGGCCCTCAGCGCAAGAAGCTGTACAGGTTGCGCAGCATCGCCGCGGTGGCGCCCCAGATGAAGTACTCGCGCGGCTGGCCTTGCGCGTCCACGCCCTGCCACGGCATCGACAGAAACTGCCGTCGCACACCGCCGAACTCGGCAGCGTGGCGGTGGTGGTGCGCCGGCGTCATCAGGAATTGCAGCGGCACCTCGAACGCCTCGGCAACCTCGAAGTCATCCAGCGCAAGCTGAAACGGCGGCTGCACCAACGCGACGATCGGCGTGACCACGTAGCTGCTGACGGTCGAGTACGTATTCAACGGCCCGAGCACCTGCACGCGCTCGCGCGGCAAGCCCACCTCTTCTTGCGTTTCGCGCAGCGCAGTGTCGACCACGTCGATGTCATCGGGTTCGGCGCGCCCACCGGGAAAGCTCACCTGCCCGGCGTGGTCAGTGAGGTGATCGGCGCGCCGCGTCAGCAGCACGTGCAGGCCATCGTCGCGCTCGACCAGCGGCATCAGCACCGAGGCAGCGACCGGCTCGCGTTCGAGCGCGAACAGGCGCGCGTCGCCGAGGAACTCAGGTGTCCATGGCCGCTGCGAATCGCCAAACCGCTGGCGCAGCGCCGCGGGCGTCAGCGCGTCGGCCGGCAACGGCGGCAGGTGGTCGTCGATGCCGACCACCGGGTAGCGCCGGGGGTCGCGGATGCGAGGCGGTTTGACGCCCATGGCAGCGGGCCCTACGGGCCTGCGGGGCCCAGATTCAGGCCAGCTTTTGCGCTTCGCGCGAAAGCTGACTCTCGCGCTGCGCGCGAGCTTCGCTCACGCCAGCTTTTCCTTGATGCGCGCCGACTTGCCCGAGCGCTCGCGCAGGTAGTACAGCTTGGCGCGGCGCACGTCGCCGTGGCGCTTGACCTCGATCGACGCGATCAACGGGCTGTAGGTCTGGAACGTGCGCTCCACGCCTTCGCCGCTGGAAATCTTGCGCACGATGAAGCTCGAGTTGAGTCCCCGGTTGCGCTTGGCGATCACCACGCCTTCGTAGGCTTGCACGCGCTTGCGGGTGCCTTCGACGACGTTGACGTTGACGATCACGGTATCGCCGGCGGCGAAGTCAGGGATCTTCTTGCCGAGCCGGGTGATTTCTTCCTGCTCAAGGGTGCGGATCAGGTCCACTGGAGTTCTCCTGGTGATCGTGCAAGCCCGCTTGTAGTTGTCGTGCGGCCGCAGAGGATCGAAAAGCTGCGGATTATAAGCCGAGGGTGCGCAGCAAGGCCTCATCGGCGGCGTCGAGCCGCCCATCAGCGCGAGCCTTGGCGATCAGATCGGGCCGGCGTTGTGCAGTGATGCGCAAAGCCTGCTCGCGCCGCCAGCGCGCGATCTCGGCATGGTGGCCCGACAACAGCACCTTGGGCACGGCCAGCGGGCCACTCGGTGCATCGAGCACCTCGGGCCGGCTGTACTGCGGGCCTTCGAGCAAGCCGTCGGAAAAGCTGTCGTACTGGTGCGACGGCTCGTTGAGCACGCCGGGCAGCAACCGTGCCACCGCGTCGAGCAGCACCAGCGCCGGCAACTCGCCACCCGACAGCACGTAGTCGCCCAGGCTCACTTCGAGATTCACCTCGGCGTCGATGAAACGCTGGTCGACGCCTTCGTAGCGCGCGCACAGCAGCACCGCGCCCTCGCCTTGCGCGAACGAGCGCGCCAGCGCTTGAGTCAGCGGCTGGCCCGTGGGCGTGAAGTGCACCAGCGGCGCCTGGTCGCCACGCTGCGCGCGCAAGGCTGCGAGCGCGCGTTGCAGCGGCTCGACCAGCATCACCATGCCCGGCCCGCCGCCGAAAGGCCTGTCGTCGACACGTCGATGGGGATCGGCGGCGTGCTCGCGCAGCGGCCACAGCTTCAGCTCGATGGCACCACTGTCGTAGGCGCGCCGCGTCACGCCGCTGGTCTGGTGCGGCGCGAACAGCTCCGGGAACAGCGTGATGACGTCGAAGCGCATCGCTTGGGCGAGAGGTCAGTAGTCGAGCGCCCAGTCGACCTGGATCCGCCGCGCCGCCATGTCCACCGCATCGACGTAGGCGGCCACGAATGGAATCAACCGCTCGGCCTGCGTGTCGGGCACCTCGGGGCCGGCGTCGGGCCGGCGCACGCACAGCACGCTGTGCGGCCCGGTGTCGATGAGCGTGCTCACCCGGCCCAACGCTTCACCCTGGCGGTTGATCACTTCGGCGCCGATCAGGTCGACCCAGTAGTACTCGTCGTCGCCCGCGGTCGGAAAGCTGCTGCGCGCCACGAACACACTCACGCCGCGCAGCGCGTGCGCCGCATCGCGGTCGGCGAGTTCGCGCGCGGCAGCGACCACGGTGTCGCCATGCGTCTTGGCTTGAGTGATGTGCAGCAGCGCCGGCATGACGGCTGCCGTGGCTGCGTGGGCCGGCGCGCGAAGGTGCCAGCGCCGCGATGAGAACAAGGCCTTGGGATCCGCAGCGAACGGCTGCAACTTGATCCAGCCCTTGAGGCCCCAGGCGTCGATGATGCGGGCGACCTCCACCGCGTCAGCCGGCCAGCCATCGGCGCCTTCGTCGGCGCCTTGATGCGGGTGCATCAACAGCCAGGCGTCAGACGCCGTGAGCGTGGGGCGACCCGGCGGCGCGATGGGGCGCGTTCAGGCGGCCGCAGGCGCGGCCGCTGGCGCCGTCTGCTTCTGGGCCTCGCCGACCAGGCGCTTCACGGTGGGCGACAGTTGCGCGCCGACGCCCGACCAATAGGTGATGCGATCGAGCGCCAGGCGCAGCGGCTGCTCGCCGCCGGCAGCCATCGGGTTGTAGAAGCCCAACCGCTCGATGAAGCAGCCATCGCGCCGCATGCGCGAATCTGCGACCACGATGTTGTAGAAGGGGCGCTTGTTCGCGCCGCCGCGCGCCAGTCGAATGACGACCATGATGTTCGGATCCCGCTGAATCTTGACCGCGGGCCGCGAAGGCTCATTCGCTGCCGGTGGTCGGTTGCTAAGTCGCTTGCGTGACGGCGCTGGGTGTCGGGCACGCGCGGTGAAGGCGCGGCCGGCGCCGAAAACCGGGCATTATAGGGTGCGGCCGGGGTTGGCCGCTTGCATTCGACCCGATGGAACCGTCAGCCCTGCTCATCCGGCCCAGCCAAGACGCCGACTTGGCCGCCATCACCGAGATCTACGGCCTGGCGGTGCAGACGGGCACCGCGAGCTTCGAACTGGAACCACCCGACCAAGCCGAAATGGCGCGGCGCTGGCAGGCCGTCATCCAGGACGGCTTGCCGTGGCTGACGGCCGAGCGCGATGGGATGGTGCTGGGTTATGCCTATGCCGGGCCCCTCAGGCCGCGGCCGGCTTACCGCTTCTGCCTCGAGAATTCGATCTACGTCGATGCGCGCGCCCGCGGCCAGGGCATCGGCGCCTGGCTGCTGGCCGAACTGATTGCACGGTGCGAAACCTGGGGTGCGCGCCAGATGGTGGCGGTGATCGGCGACTCGGCCAACACCGCGTCGATCAAGCTGCACGCTCGCCTGGGCTTTCGCCATGCCGGGCGGGTGGAACAGGTCGGCTGGAAGTTCGGCCGCTGGCTCGACGTGGTGTTCATGCAGCGCTCGCTGGGTCTGGGCGCCGCCGCGCCGGCCGCCGACTAAAGCGCTGCGGCCATGCACTACCGCTCCAAGACTGTGGCCACCTGGCTCGGCGTGATCGCCGGTGCGTTGGGCGCCGAGCGCTTCTACCTGCGCGGCGCGAGCGACACCTTGGCCTGGCTGCATCTGCCTCCGACGCTGGTCGGCCTGTGGGGGGCCTGGCGAATGCACACGCTGGGGCAGGACGACCGGCTGTCGTGGCTGCTGGTGCCGGTGCTGGGCGTGATGCTGAGCATCAGCATGCTGGCGGCCATCGTCAGCGCACTGACCCCCGACGCGCGCTGGGACGCGCGCTACAACCCCGCCTTCACGCCACGGCAGACGCGTTGGGGGCCGGTGCTCGGCGCGATCGCGGCGCTGCTGATCGGCGGCATCGTGCTGATGGGCACGATCGCCTTTGCGGGCCAGCGCTTCTTCGAGTGGCAGATGGAAGCTGCTCGGGCCCAGGCGATCACAACAGGCTGAGGCTCGCCCAGTAAGCCACGGCGGCCACGAAGGCTGACGCCGGGATCGTGAAGATCCAGGCCCACACGATGTTGCCCGCCACGCCCCAGCGCACCGCCGACGGGTGGCGCACCGAGCCGACGCCGACGATGGCGCCGGTGATGGTGTGCGTGGTGGACACCGGAATGCCCAGGCTCGAGGCGATGAACAGCGTCACCGCGCCGCCGGTCTCGGCGCAAAAGCCGCCCACGGGCTTCAACTTGGTGATGCGCTGGCCCATCGTCTTGACGATGCGCCAGCCACCGAACAGCGTGCCCAGGCCGATGGCGAGATAGCAGCTCCAGATCACCCAGCCGGGCGGGTATTCGTCGGTCGCTGCCACCGAGCCCGCGGCCACCAGCAGCATCCAGATGATGCCGATCGTCTTTTGCGCGTCGTTGCCGCCGTGGCCGAGCGAATACATGCCCGCTGACACCAGTTGCAGGCGGCGAAACCAGTTGTCCACCCGCAGCGGCGAGCTGCGCCGGCAGATCCACGACACCGCCACCATCATCAGCGAGGCGAACAGAAAGCCCAGCAATGGCGACACGAAGATGAAGGCTACCGTCTTGAAGATGCCGGCGCCGATCAACTGGCCGGCGCCAGCCTTGGCCATCACCGCGCCGACGATGCCGCCGATCAATGCATGCGACGAGCTCGACGGGATGCCATACCACCAGGTCACCACGTTCCACACACTGGCACCCACCAGCGCGCCGAACACCACGTAGTGGTCGACGACGCCCGGCTCGACGATGCCCTTGCCGATGGTGGCTGCCACCTTGAGGTGGAACACGAAGATGGCGATGAAGTTGAACAGCGACGCGAAGGCCACCGCATGGTGCGGCTTCAACACGCCGGTGGAGACGACGGTGGCGATCGAGTTCGCCGCGTCGTGGAAGCCGTTCATGAAGTCGAACGCCAGCGCCAGCGCCACCAGCAGCGCGATCACCCAGAAACTGATCTCGACGGCCTGCATCGGCGCGCGGTCAGTCGGCGCCGGGCCGCCCCAAGCCGACTGAGCCCCCTCGGGGGGCAGCGAGCGAAGCGAGCGTGGGGGCCCGCATGCGGCTTACGAGTTCTCGAGGACCACGCCCTCGATCAGGTTGGCCACGTCCTCGCAGCGGTCGGTGATCGACTCCAGGTGCTCGTACACCGCCTTCAGCTTGATCAGCTCGCGGGTGTCGACCTTCTCGTCGCGAAACAGCCGCGAGATGGCCGAACGCATCACGCGGTCGGCGTCGGATTCCAAGCGATCGATCTCCTCGCAGGTCTTGAGCGCCGCCTCGGCCACCGACGCCTCGCTGATCTTGGGCAGCAGGCTCACCGCGTGCTGCACCCGTTCACAGCACTTGACCGACAACTCGCCCAGGCGAACCACGTCGTCGTTCATCTGCTTGACGTCGTACAGCGCCAGCGTTTCCGACGAGTCTTGCAGCAGGTCGAGCACGTCGTCGAGCGCGTTGATCAGGCCATGGATCTGCTCGCGATCGATCGGTGTGATGAAGGTCTTGTGCAGCGCACGGTTGACTTCGGCGGTGATCTTGTCGGCGGCGCGCTCGGCGGCATCGACCTCGGCGGCGTACTTCTCGCGCAGCGTGGCGTCCGCGAAGTTGCGGATCAGCTCCATGAACGAGCGAGCGCCGCTGGCAATCAGATTGCCATGCTCGTTGAACATCTCGAAGAAGTTGCCTTCGCGCGGCAGCAACTTGCCGAACAGCATCGTGTGATCCCCTGTTGGCGGCGCCGGCGCTGCATTGAAGCCCGCAGGCACGCCGTTCCCGCGACCCGACCCCTCAGGCGCCGATTGTAGGCGGCGCCCGCAGCGACTCGCGCGGCCCCTCGAACGCCGCGATGCGCTCGATCAGGTACTGCAGGTCGGTGGGCTTGCGCAGCGGATCGAAACGGTCGATGTCGACCACCAGCAGCGGCAGGTCGCTGCGCGAATCGAACAGCGTGCCGTAGGCGTCGGCCACCGCGCGCAGGTATTCGCCCTCGATGCGCCGCTCCATCGGCCGGCCGCGCCGGCGGATGCGATCGCGCAGCACCACCGTCGGGCCATCGAGCCAGATCACGAGGTCGGGCGTGGGCAGTTTCGGCACCACCTGATCGTGGATCATCGAATACAGCCGGTACTCCTCGTCGGACAACGTCAGGCGCGCGAACAGGCGGTCTTTCTCGAGCGTGAAGTCGCTGACGATCAGCGGCGCGAACATGCCCGGCTGCGCCAGCGAGCGCGTCAGCTCGACGCGCTGGAACAGGAAGAACAACTGGGTCTGGAACGCATAGCGCGCGCCGTCGATATAGAAGTCCTTCAGAAACGGGTTGTCGTGCGGCCGCTCGAGCAGCAGCTCGGCACCCAGCGGTGGCGCCAGCAACGAGGCCAGCGTGCTCTTGCCGGCCCCGATCGGGCCCTCGATGGCGATGTGGCGCAGCCGCTTCAAGACAACCTGCCCTTCACGCCCGGAAGATGAAGTACACCGCGGCCACCAGGCACAACGCGGCCCACAGATAGTCGAGTTTGAGCGGCTGCTGCATGTACCACACCGCAAACGGCACGAACACCGCCAGCGTGATCACCTCCTGCATGATCTTCAGCTGCGCCAGCGTGATGCCGGCGGCGAAGCCCACCCGGTTGGCCGGCACCTGCAGCAGGTACTCGAACAGCGCGATGCCCCAGCTCACCAGCGCGGCCAGCAGCCAGCCGCGCTGGTTGAGGTGCTTGAGGTGCCCGTACCACGCAAACGTCATGAACAGGTTCGACGCCACCAGCAGGCCGGCGGTGGTGGCGATCGGTGACCAGCCGACATTCATCGCGGCGGCTCCGGTGCGGCCAACCGCGCGACCGCCTGGCTGTCGGCCCGCTGCAGCCACGTCGACAACGCACCCAGGCCGTCCACTTGCAGCTGCGGCGCGATCTCCAGCAGCGGCTTGAGCACGAAGGCACGCTCATGCAACCGCGGATGCGGCAGGCGCAGCGCCGGGTCGTCGCTGCGCTGCTCGCCGTACAGCAGCAGATCGAGGTCGAGCGTGCGCGGCGCGTTGGGCGTCGAGCGGGTGCGGCCATGCTGTGCCTCGATCGTGTGCAGCGCCTGCAGCAACTGCGGCGCCGTCAATGTGGTCTGCAGCGCGACCACCGCATTGACATAGTCGGGGCCCGGTGCGTCCACCGGGTTCGATGCATACAGGCTCGAGCAGGCGACCCGCTGCGTCGAGGGCAAGGCACGCAGCGCCGCGATGCCGCTCAACACCTGGGCCCGCGCGTCGCCCAGGTTGGCACCGACGCCGACGAAGGCGCGCACCGATGCGGCCGCATTCATGGTGCGGCCGGTTCCGGCGCGGCACCGCCCTCACCGCGTGCGCCGCCCGAACGGCGGCGGCGCCGGCGCCTCTTGGCCGGTGCGCCCGCCGCCGCCATCGCCGGCTCGGGCTGACGGCGGTTGCGCTCGGCGTCACGGGCCAGCTGCAGCAGCGCCTCGCGCTCGTCGGCATCGCCGAGCGAAAAATCTTCCCACCAGTCGGCGAGTTCGCCTTCGACCTCTTGGGCATCGGCACGCAGGCGCAGGAAGTCGTAGCCGGCGCGAAAGCGCGGCTGCGCGACCAGCGCGCTGGCCGAGTTGGCCTGGCGGCGCTCGAAGCGTGGCTGCATCATCCAGATCTCGCGCATGTCGCCGGCCAGGCGGCCGCGGCCCGAGACGTCGCCGATGCGGGCGTCGAACACGGCATCGATCGCCTGTTGCAGCGCCGGCATCGGATGCTCGCCGCGCTGGCGCAGCTCTTGCCAACGCGCTTGCGCGTCGTGCCACAACAGGCAGGCCAGCAGGAAACTCGGTGCCACGGCACGGTCCTCGGCAACGCGGCGGTCGGTGTCGGCCAGCGCCAGCTCGATGAAGCGCTTGCGCACCGGGCTGCTGCGCTGCTCGTCGTACACCGCATCCAGCGCCGGGAACACGCCGCGGTGCAGCCCGTGAGTGCGCAGCGCCTCGATGCTGGCCAGCGCATGGCCGGTTTGCAGCAGCTTGATCATCTCGTCGAACAACCGCGAAACGGGCACGTTGGCCAGCAGCGGCACCGCGTCGGCCATCGCGGCCGCGGTTTTCTTCTCGATGCTGAAACCCAGCTTGGCGGCGAACCGCACCACGCGCACCAGGCGCACCGGGTCTTCGCGGTAGCGTGTGGCCGGGTCGCCGATCATGCGCAGCACGCGGCGCTTGGCGTCGGTGATGCCGTGGTGAAAGTCGACCACCACCCGCGTCTGCGGGTCGTAGTACATCGCGTTGACGGTGAAGTCGCGGCGCGCCGCATCTTCGATCTGCGGGCCCCAGACGTTGTCGCGCAGCACGCGCCCGCTGGCGTCGATCACATGGGTCTTGCCCGCCATCTCGGCCTTCGACGTGCGCTCGTTGCCTTGCACGGTGTCGGCCTCGCTGGCGTCGCGATAGGCGCGAAAGGTCGAGACCTCGATCACCTCGTGCTCGCGGCCGCGGCCGAACACCACGTGCACGAGCCGAAAGCGCCGCCCGATGATGAAGGCGCGGCGAAACAATTGCTTCACCTGTTCCGGCGTGGCGTTGGTGGCGACGTCGAAGTCCTTGGGGCGGCGGCCCACCAGCAGGTCGCGCACCGCGCCGCCCACGATGTAGGCCTCGTGCCCCGCCTGCTGCAGCGTGCTGACCACACGCACCGCGTGTTCGTCGACCAGCGAGTGGTCGATGCCGTGAACCGACGCCGGAACGTCGACCCGCTTGCCCAACGGAACGCGCGCGGCGGGCTTGCCGAGCAGCTTGTCAATGAATCGTTTGATCATTCGAAGAGATGCAGGATACGCCAGCCCCGCTCGCGCGCGATTGCCTCCAGCGCGGGGCTCGGGTTGGTGGCCACCGGTTCGCTCACCGCCTGCAACAGCGGCAGATCGTTGGTCGAATCGCTATAGCACACGCTGGACGCGAAGTCGCCAAGGCCGCGGCTCTGGCCGCGCAGCCATTGCTCGACTCGCTTGAGCTTGCCCTCGCGCAGCGCCGGCACCCCGCGGATGCGGCCGGTGACGCATCCTGCCGCATCGCGTTCGAGTTCGGTGGCGATCAGCGCGTCGACGCCGAACGCGGTGGCGATCGGGCGCGTGATGAATTCGTTGGTCGAGGTGGCGATGGCCACGCAGTCGCCGGCGTCGATGTGCGAGCTCACCAGCGCACGCGCACGCTCGCCGATCGCCGGCGTCATCTGCTCGCGCATGAAGCGCCCGAGCACCGCGGCTTGCTCGGCCACGGGGCGGGTACGCCAGGGCCGCGTGGCGAACTCCACGTAGGCGTCCACGTCGAGGCAGCCGGCCTGGTATTGCCGGTAGAAGCGGTCGTTCTCGCTGGCGAACTCGGTGGCGTCGGCCCAGCCGAGCGCGACCATGAACTCGCCGAACGCGTGGTCGGAATCCTTGGCGATCAACGTGCCGTCGAGGTCGAACAAGGCGAGCTTCATGCCTGCTCGAGCAGCATTTTCTTGAGCAGCGGCACGGTGACGCCGCGGTGCTCGGCCAGCGCGAAGCCGTCGAGCCGATCGAGCAGCGCCATCAAATGCGACAGGTCGCGCGCGAAACGCGTCAGCAGATAGTCCATCACCTCGTCGGAGAGGAAGATGCCGCGCCGATCGGACTCGCGGCGCAGCACCGCGCGCGCCTGTTCCTCGGGCAGAGCGCGAATGCCGAACACCGGGCCCCAGCCCAGGCGCGTTCGCAGGTCTTCGCGCACGTCCAGATCCACCGGCGGCACCCGCGCCGCCGCCACCCAGGGCACGCCATGCGACTGTGCCTGGATCAACAAGGCAAACGCGCTGC
>JBIODO010000103.1:0-10980 GCA_044445225.1 Burkholderiales bacterium | reverse complement strand
CCCGTACGGCCGGCGCCAGTTGGCGCCGAACTTGAACTGCCACCAGTTGGCGAAGTGGCGCAGGTCCACCAGTTGGCCGGGCGGCGTGAACACCAGCGAGCCGGCCTGCAGCATGTGCGGCAGCGCGCCGGGGTAGTCTTTGCGGTCGGGCGCGAGCTCGGCGAAGGTCACGTGGCCGGTGGCCTCGACGAAGCGGCGGAACTCGCGGTTGGTCACCGGCGTGCGGTCGATCCAGAAGCCGCCCACGTGCACCTGGTGCGCCGGCGCTTCCTCGGGGTAGTGGCGGTCGGACCCCATCAGGAACGTGCCCGCAGGGATCCACACCATCTCGTGGCCGACCGGTGGCTTAGCAGCCTTGGGTTGGACGACGCTGTTCATGCACGCGAAGTTTGGCAGACGCGGCGATCGATGGCATTGGACCTTTGTGCCATGCCCGTCGTCGGCGAGCTGCACTGGACCAAAGTGCCATAGACGGCGGTGCCGTCCCAGGCGAGCATCGCCTGATCGAGGCGGATGGAGCGAGCCATGGTCGATGCGACGACGCACACTGCCTTGCGATGGACACGGCGCGCTTTTGCGACCGTGCTGGCCGCACTGGCGCTGGCCGGCTGCGCCAGCGTCGGCGGTGGTGCCGACCCGCTGCCCTCGTGGAACGACGGCGCCAACAAGCAGGCGATCCTCAAGTTCGTCGGCGATGTCACGCGCGACGGCGCGCCCACTTTCGTGGCGCCGGCCGAGCGGATTGCCGTGTTCGACAACGACGGCACGCTGTGGCTCGAACAGCCGATGTACACGCAGATGGTGTTCATCCTCGACTGGGTGAAGGCCAACGCGGCGCAGCACCCCGAGTGGCGCGACAACCCGGTGTTCAAGGCGCTGGCCGCCAACGACCACACCGCGCTGCTGGCGTTGAGCGAGCGCGAGTTGATCGGCTTTCTGTTCTCGGCGCAGGGTGGCATCAGCGACGAGGCGTACGACGCCGCGGTGCGCGAGTGGCTCGCGCGCGCGCGCCACCCCAAGTTCAACCGGCCTTACACCGAGCTGGTGTACCAGCCGCAGCTCGAGTTGCTGAGTTACCTGCGCAGCAAGGGGTTCAAGACCTTCATCGTGTCGGGCGGTTCGGTGGAATTCATGCGGCCGTGGAGCGAGCGCGTCTACGGCATCCCGCCCGAGCAGGTGATCGGCTCGCAAAACGCCATGCGCTACGAGCTGCAGGGCACGCAGGCCACGTTGATGCGCGAGCCCAAGATCGACTTCATCGACGACGGGCCGGGTAAACCCGTGGGCATCTACAAGCACATCGGTCGGCGACCGATCCTCGCGTTCGGCAACTCCGATGGCGACTGGCAGATGCTGCAGTACACGATGGCCGGACCCGGCGCGCGCCTGGCACTGATCGTTCATCACGACGACGCCGAGCGCGAAGTGGCCTACGACCGCCAGTCGAAGATCGGCCGGCTCGACAAGGTGTGGGACGACGCGCTGGCCAAGGGTTGGAACGTGGTGAGCATGAGACGAGACTGGAAGCAGATCTTCCCGCCGCCGTCGAAGAACTGATGTGCGACAAATTCCGAGTTGCTGGTTCGGCTATGCTCTCCGAGGCAACAGGGCAAACGACAAACAACCGACCGGTCCATTGAGCCGGGGCTACCTTGGAGCTGTGACATGAAACTACAACGCTTTGAATGGCGCCCGGTGGCGGCCGCCGCCGCGCTGATCTGCTCGGTGTCGAGTGCGTTTGCGGAGATTCCGCAAGACAGGTTCTGGGGGCAGTTGGAGTACTTCTACCCGACGGTGAGTACCACGCTGCGGCTCGACGCCAACGCCACCGCCCGTCCGGGCACGACGTTCAGCCTCGAGCAGGATCTGGACCTCAAGGACCGCAAGGGCCTGCCGTACCTCGACCTCGGCATGCGGCTGGGCGAGAACTGGCGGATCGAGTTCGAGTACTACGAGCTCAATCGCACCGGCACCAAAACGACCACGCGCCAGCTCGACGTGGGTGACACCACGTTCCCGATCGGTGCGACGGTCAGCACCACCTTCGATTCCACAATCTACCGGCTGACGGGCGGCTGGTCGTTCATCAAGACGCAAGAGGCCGAGGCCGGCGTCGGCTTCGGATTCCACGTCACCGACTTCAAGACGCTGATATCCGGTCAGGGTAACGGCGTGCTGACGGGCCTGGGCTTTCAGACCGAGGGACACAACCAAACCGTGCCGCTGCCCACGCTAGGGCTGTACGGCACCTACATGGCCACGCCCCAGGTAGCGTTGCGCGGCCGCGTCGACTACCTGTCGCTCAACTACCAAGGCTACGACGGCCGGCTGATGAACTGGATGGGCGTGGTCGACTGGCGTTTCACCAAGAACTTCGGCGCCGGCGTCGGCTACCGCTACGTCGACTACCGGGTCTCGACCACCAAAACCAATTTCAATGGCGAGGTCCAATACAAGTTCAAGGGGCCGACGATCTTCGTCAACATGGGGTTCTGACGCGCAACACCAGCGTGCTTCACCGCAGTCGTGGCAGCACGATGCGGAACTCCGAGCCGCGCGGCACGACGGGCGACATCGTCAACGTGCCGCCATGGGCCCCGACGATTGAGCGGCAGATCGCCAGGCCCATGCCCATGCCCTTCGGCTTGGTGGTGAAGAACGCGTCGAAGACGCGTTCGCGCGACCCCTCGTCGACGCCCGTGCCGCAGTCGGACACCGCGAGCTGCACGCGCTGCGCGTCGAGCAGCTGAGAAGTCACCCGCACCACCGCGGCCGGTCCGTCAGCTCGCGCATGGATTCGGCGGCGTTGGTCAACAGATTCAGCAGCACCTGCTGCAGCTGACCGCGGCGCACCGCCACCGGCGGCAACTGCGGCGCGAGTTCGAACTCCACCGCGACGCGCAGGCTCGCGAGCTCGTCGCGCGCGAGGCCGACCGTTTCGCGGATCAGCTGGTTCGCGTCGAGCGCCGCGCCTGGCGGATGGTCCTGGCTGAAGACCTCGCGCAAGGCATGGATCACGTCGCTGGCCCGACGCGCTTCGCTGGAGATCGCCGCCAGCGCCTCGAGCGCCTCGCCGACTTCCGGAGACTCGCGTTGCAGCCAGCGCCGCCCCGCATCGGCATCGGAGACGATGGCGGTGAGCGGCTGCTTCAGCTCGTGCTCGATCGCTGCGGCGACGGCTTCGATCGATAGCAGCCGGCCTTCGCGCTCGCGCTCGCGCGCCGCCACCGATAGCGCCAGGCGCGCGTGGAGCATCGTCGACTCCGACAGCAGCACCAGCAGCACCAGGCACGACGACAGCAGGCCGAAGAAGCGGCCGACGTACCACACGAGGCTGTAGCGGTGCGAGGTCATGCTCAACAGCACCGTCTCGATGAACCACGCCCACAGCACCAGCAGCCACAGGTCGAGCACCGACGAGCGGCGCCGCCAGACGATCACGATCGATGCCAGGCTCAGTGCCAGGATCAGCGGCGCCGCCACGTCTTCCCACAGCCGGTTGGCCTGCAGCGCGTCGATCATGATCGGCGGCAGCCAGTGCTCGCCGGCCGTGACGAGCCAAGTCAGTGCCGCCGCGAGCGCGACGACCCCGAGGACGTCGAAGGCGACCACGCGCGCGGGCGAGTCGCGCCCCGGCGGCAGGCTCAGGCGTGTGCCCTTGAGCAACGCGTAAGCGATCGCGGCAGGCGGCAGTGCGAGGTGCCAGAAGATGTACAGCCACACGGTGCTTTGCAGCCCGCCACCGAGCAGGCCGTTGTCCGCGAAGGCGCCGGGAAAGGTGAGCGCGTGCGGCACGATGATCAGGGCCGCGAACAGGTAGCCACTGGCCAGCACCAGCAATCCCGCCGTGCGCGTGATCCAGAACAGCGCGTACAGCAGCACCGCGGTGATCAGGTCGTTCAGGAACAGAACCGTGTCGACGACCGGTACGACCGCACTCTGGCGCGGCAGGTCGAGGTGTCTGAATGGCAGCGTGACGACGAACACCGCGAGCAGCGCCGCCATCGCGCCGAACGCAAGCCGCTGCTGCTGCCGCGCGGGCGGCAGCGCCGTGATCAGCGGTGGCTGGCCATCGTGACCCAAGGTGCCGCCCTCATCCGATTGCTTTGGCCCGCGATGATGCCCGCACCTTCGGGCAGTCGCCAGTCGGCTAGAGTTGAATTCTTCGACCGCTGGGCCGAAACTGGACGAGTGTTCCGGGATCGATCACGTGTGATCACATTCGATTCGTCGACAGCAATCACGGGTGCGCATGTCGTGGCCGGGCACCGCGTGCCCCGGGGGGCCAAGGTGGTGAAGGCTCACCGTGTCTTCGTCTGCCTGTGCGTTGCGTCGTGCGTCGCGTTGCCCTCGACGGCCAGTGCACAGCAGCCCGCGGCCCCGGAGCGGAACGCGAAGTCTGCGCAAGCAGCTGACATGACGGGTTACTGGTGCGTGGATGCCTCGGATGCCTTGGCTCGCCGCCACTTTCAGGTCGAGCCTTGCAAGCTGCCCATGTACCAACTGCCGGGCCCAGGGATCGCGGGATCCAGCGAACCGACGCGTTGGCCGACATACCCCTCAAAGTCATCCGCAACGGAATCGGCCCCCGCCATGTTCTGGAGGTTCCCGGTGCAGCCCATGAGTCCATACGAGGTGCCCAGGCACAGCCTGCGTTGACGTTCGCGTGCACGCAGGACCAGGCCGTCTATCTGCGGGTGGACAGTGCGCTAGCGCCTGCGCGTCGCCTACACAACCGGAGCACGACATGATCACTGGAGCCAGCTTGCGCACCGCGGCGTTGTGCGCGCTGATTGTGTTCGCCGCGCCCGCGGCGCCGGCCCCGGCCGCCAATGCCGAGGAGGCCAACGAGATCGCGCTCGAAACTTACGTGTATGCGTACCCGCTGCTGATCTCGGAGCTGACGCGTCGTGTCTTCGTCGGCAGGCCGGGCGTGGCGATGAATCGGTTGCTGCACCGGCGCGCATACCCGGACGCCAGCTTCACCGACGTGGTGCGCCCCAATGCCGACACGCTGTACTCGATCCTCTGGTACGACGTGTCGAAGGAGCCGCTGGTGATCACGCTGCCCGATGCCGGCGGCCGCTACCACCTGCTGCAGCTGCTCGATTTGTGGAGCGACGTGTTCGCCGCGCCGGGCAGCCGCACCACCGGCGGCCAGGCCATTCAGTTCGTGCTCGCCGGCCCCGGGTGGCAAGGCTCCGTGCCCGCCGGCGCGCTGCTGATCCGCTCGCCCACTGCGGTGGGCTGGGGCATCGGCCGCACGCAGACCAATGGCGCGAGCGACTACCCCGCGGTGCACAAGTTCCAGGACCAGTGGACAGTGGCGCCACTCAGCCAGGCGGGCCAGCCTGCCACCGCGGCCAAGCCGCCGGTGGACCCGGGTTGGGATGTCAAGACGCCACCGGTCGATCAGATCGAGAAGATGGGCGCGCAGGATTTCTTTGCGCTGTTCGCCGAGCTGATGAAGCTCAACCCACCCCATGCCAACGACTACTCGATGATCCATCGCATGGCGCGCATCGGCATCGAGCCCGGCAAGTCGTTTGCTGCGGCAGACGCACCCGCGGCGGTGAGGCAGGCACTCGACAACGCGGTCGCCGCGGGCCCGAAGCTGATCAAGGCCGGACTCAGCATCTCGGGCGCGCGGCGCAACGGCTGGCGCACCAGCCTCACGGCCATCGGCTCATACGGCACCGACTACCGCGCGCGCGCCGGCATAGCGTACGGCGGGCTCGGTGCCAACCCGGTCGAAGACGCCATCTATCCGAGTGCGGCCACCGACGGCGACGGCAAGCCGCTGTCGAGCGACGACCGGTACGTGCTGCATTTCACCCAGGAGCAGCTGCCGCCGGTGCGCGCCTTCTGGTCGCTCACGATGTACGACCAGCGGCAGCTCTTCACCGCCAACCCGATCAACCGCTTTGCAATCGGCGATCGTGATCCGCTCAAGTTCAACGCCGATGGCTCGCTCGACCTCTACATTCAGCGCGAGTCGCCTGGAACGGACAAAGAGTCCAATTGGCTGCCGGCGCCCAAGAGCGGGCCGTTCTCGATGAATCTGCGGCTGTATTGGCCGAAGCCCGAGGCGATCAGCGGGGCCTGGTGGCCGCCGCCGGTGAAGCAGCTGCAGTGAGTCGGCGCCAATGGCGCAAGGTCGGCGAGCGCACGTCCGTCGGCGGTGGCGGCAACGACGTGCGCGTCGGCTGTGTCAGCGCTTGAGCTCCGACGGGCTCACCAGCTTCCACTTGTCGACCACCTGGCACAGGTTCAGCGTGTTGCTGCCCTTGCGGTCGATCGTTTCGTTGTACACGCGGATCTGGCGGCACGGATGATCTTGCCAGGTGAACACCTTGATGACCTTCAGCTCGCCGCGGCTGCCGCTGACCGGGTTTTGCCACTTCACGGTCTCGCCCGCCGGGGTGTCGTTCAGCGCCTTGCGCGAGGCGTCGAGAAACAGCTTGAGGTCTTCTTCGTTGAAGTTCTCGGCCGGTGTGTTCTTCAGCAGGCCGACCCAGTTTTGCGCCGCGGCCGACGCGCACAGAAGGGCGAGCCAAGCCGCGACGATCGATGCACGCGCAAGCGGATTCAGGTGGAGGGACAGCACCATCGTTCCTTTCGGTCCGTACAGGTCGCAGTGTAGGGTCGCGCGGCCCTGCCGGCGGCCCGCCGCAGCGCGTCGAACTGCCCTAGGATGCCAGCCCTGATGCGTCACCTCGCCTTTGGACTCTCGGCCGCCGCAGCACTGCTCGGCGCGTGCACTCCCAACGGACCGCCGACCTATCAAGGGTATGTGGAAGGTGAGTACGTGCATGTCGCCTCGGCGGTGGGTGGCAGGCTCGAACGGCTGCTGGTGCAGCGCGGGCAGACCATCGAGGCCAAGGCGCCGCTGTTCAACCTGGAGGCAGAGCAGGAGACCGCGGCCAAGCAGCAGGCCGACGAGCAGCTGAAGGCCGCGCAGGCGCAACTGGCCGATCTGCGCGTGGGCAAGCGCGCGGTCGAGCTCGACGTGGCGCGCGCGCAGCTCGCGCAGGCGAGCGCTGCAGAAGAGCAGGCCGCGTTGCAGCTCAAGCGCGACGAGGCGCAGTTCGAGATCGGTGGCATCGCGCGCGCGCAGCTCGATGACTCGCGGGCCAACCACGCGATCAAGGCCGCGCGCGTGCGCGAGCTCGCTGGCCAGCTCGAGGTGTCGCGGCTGCCGGCACGCGACGAGCAGATCCGCGCGCAGGATGCCCAAGTGGCAGCGGCGCGAGCAGTGTCGAGCCAGTCGAACTGGCGGCTCGACCAGAAGCGTGTGTTCGCCACGCAGGGCGGGCTGGTGGTCGACACCTTGTACCGCGAGGGCGAGTGGGTGGCCGCGGGCAGCCCGGTGGTGCGGCTGCTGCCGCCGCAGAACCTGAAGGTGCGCTTTTTCGTGCCGCAGGCGGTGGCCGGTGCGCTCAAGCCCGGACGCAGCGTGTCGTTGCACTGCGACGGTTGCGACGCCGACGTGGCCGCGACGGTGAGCTACATCGCCAGCGAGCCCGAGTACACGCCGCCGGTGATCTACAGCAACGAGACGCGCGCGAAACTCGTGTTCATGGTCGAGGCGCGGCCTGCGTCCGACGGCGCGCAACGGCTGCGCCCGGGGCAGCCGGCGGCGGTGACGCTGCAATGAGCGCCGCGCGGCCGCTGCGAACATGAATGCAGGAGCCGGCGAGGCGCTGGCGATCGACGTGCGCGGCCTGAACAAGCATTTCGGCGACAAGCACGTGGTGCAAGACCTCTCGCTGCGCGTCAACCGCGGCGAGATCCTCGGTTTTCTCGGCCCCAACGGCAGCGGCAAGACCACGTCGATTCGCATGATGTGCGGCCTGCTGACCCCCGACTCCGGCTCGGGTACCTGCCTGGGCTACGACATCCGCAAAGAGAGCGACCAGATCAAGCGCCGCGTCGGCTACATGACGCAGCGCTTCTCGTTCTGGGAAGACCTGTCGATCCGCGAGAACCTGGATTTCGTCGCGCGCCTGTACGAGATGCCTTCGCGCCGCGCAGCGGTGGACGCAGCGATCGAGGGCTTGAACCTGACCGCGCGGGCCACCCAACTGGCCGGCGCGTTGTCGGGCGGCTGGAAGCAGCGCCTGGCGTTGGCCGCCTGCATGCTGCACCAGCCCGAGCTGCTATTGCTCGATGAGCCCACCGCAGGCGTGGACCCCAAGGCGCGCCGCGAGTTCTGGGAGGAGCTGCACGCGCTGGCCGCGCGCGGCATTTCGATTCTCGTGAGCACGCACTACATGGACGAGGCCGAGCGCTGCCACAAGCTCGCCTACATCGCCTACGGCAAGCTGATGGCGCAAGGCACGGCGCAGGAGATCGTGGCCGCCCAGGGCCTGGCCACCTGGGCGGTGCGCGGCGACGACCTGGCGGCGATCGGAGCCCAGCTGCAGGGCAAGCCGGGTGTCCAGCAGATCACGGCGTTTGGTTCGGCCCTGCATGTCACCGGCAGCGATGGCGCGGCGCTCGAGGCCACGCTGCGCCGCGTGACGGCCGGCACCGCGTGCCGCATCGAACCCGCCGAGACCGGGCTCGAGGACGCGTTCATCCATCTGATGACCCGCTCGGCCGACAACTACGAGGCGCGGCTGAGCCCCCGCCCGGCCGCCCAAAGGGGGCGCATGCCGCCCGGCGGGGAGGGGCCGCCGGCCCCAAGGGTGCCCTGATGAAGCGCTTTTCGCTCGGCCGCTGGTGGGGCATCGTGCTCAAGGAGTTCCTGCAACTGCGGCGCGACCGCATCACGTTCGGCATGGTGGTGGGCATGCCGATCGTCCAGTTGATCCTGTTCGGCTACGCGATCAACACCGACCCCAAGCACCTGCCGACCGCGGTGGTGATCAGCGAACACAGCGAATTCACGCGCAGCTACCTGGCCGCGATGAAGACCAGCGGCTACTTCGAGTTCGTCGCCGAGCTCACCAGCGAAGAGGCGGCGCGCGCCGCGCTGGCGCGCAGCGACGTGCAGTTCGTCGTCAACTTCCCGGCCGACTTCACGCGCAAGCTGCTGCGCGGCGAGCGCCCGGCGCTGCTGATCGAGGCCGACGCCACCGATCCGGCGGCCGCCGGTGCGGCGATCGCGTCGGTGCGCGAGCTGGCGCTGTCGGTGGCGCGCAAGGATTTCAAGGGCGCGCTCGCGCCGCTGGCCGGCGGTGAACCGCCGTTCGACGTGCGCGTGCACAAGCTCTACAACCCCGAGGGGCTGACCCAGCACAACATCGTGCCCGGCCTGATGGGCGTGATTCTGACGATGACGATGGTGATGATGACCGGCCTGGCGATGACGCGCGAGCGCGAGCGCGGCACGATGGAGAACCTGCTGGCCACGCCGGCGCAGCCGCTGGAGGTGATGACCGGCAAGATCGTGCCCTACATCTTCATCGGCCTGATCCAGTCGACCATCATCCTGCTGGCGGCGGTGTATCTGTTCGGCGTGCCGTTCGTCGGCAGCGTGTTCGTGCTCTACGTGGTGGCGCTGGTGTTCATCGCCGCCAACCTGACGGTGGGCATCACGGTGTCGTCGATCGCGCAGAACCAGCTGCAGGCGATGCAGCTCACCTTCTTCTACTTCCTGCCGACCATGCTGCTGTCGGGCTTCATGTTCCCGTTCCAGGGCATGCCGCGCTGGGCGCGGTGGGTCGGTGACGTGCTGCCGGCCACCTACTTCATGCGCCTGGTGCGCGGCATCCTGCTCAAGGGCAACGATTGGGTCGATCTGTGGCCCAACATCTGGCCCATGCTGGTGTTCACCGTCGTGGTGATGACGTTTGCGCTGATCTTCTACCGCAAGACCCTGGACTGACGATGAAGCGGACAGTGGTCGGCCTGTCAGTGGTGCTCGCGGCATGCGCCGGCGACCCGGTGCAACCTCCGCAGGTGCCCACTGCGGCGCAATACACCGCCACGCCGGTCACCCTGCCAGGCAGCGCGGCCGGCGTGCAGGGCGGCCAGGAGCAGCACCTTGCGCCGGGCCAGGACATGCCTGCGTTGTGGTGGACGTTGTTCCGCTCGCCGGCGCTCGACACGCTGGTGCGTCAGGCGCTCGATGGCAGCCCCACGCTGACGCGTGCCCAGGCCCGGCTGCGCCAGGCGCAGGAAGACTTCAGCGCGCGCAGCGGCGCCACGCGGCTGCCCAAGGTCGATGCAAGGGCTTCAGCCAACCGCATCGACGTCAACCCGCAAGCCCTCGGTGTGGGCCTGCCGCTGAACACGCCGTTCAATCTGTACCTGGCGTCGGTCGGCGTGTCGTACACGTTCGACTTCTTCGGCGCCACGCGCAACGAGCTGGCGGCGCTGCGGGCCGAGATCGACCACCAGCAGTTCGAGCTCGAGGCGGCGCGCCTCATGCTGGCCGGCAACGTGGTCACCGCGGCGATCCGCGAAGCATCGCTGCGCGAGCAGATCGCCAACACCGAGGCCATCGTGGCGCTGCAGGCGCAGCAGCTCGCGATCACCGAGCGCCTGCAGCAGCTCGGCACCGCGGCGCAGACCGAGTCGGTGGCACAGCGCATCGACCTCGCGCAGACGCGGGCCACGCTGCCCGAGTTGCAGCGGCAGCTCGAGCAGGTGCGCCACCGGCTCGCGGTTTACATCGGCCAGCCACCCGGTGCGGCACAACTGCCGCAGTTCCGGCTGTCGGACCTGCAGTTGCCGGCCGAGCTGCCGTTGAGCCTGCCGTCGGAGCTGGCGCGCCAGCGGCCCGACATTCGCGCTGCCGAGGCGCTGCTGAGCCAGGCCGGCGCGAGGGTGGGCGTGGCCACCGCCAACCTGTACCCGCAGATCACGTTGTCGGCCACCGTTGGCTCGATCGGCTCGTCCAACGGTGGCGATCTGTTCGCCGCCGGCAGCGGCTTCAACCAGCTCGGGGCAACGCAGACGCAACCGATCATTAGCGGCGGCGAGTTGCAGGCCAAGCGCCGTGCCGCGGTCGCGGGCTACGAGCAGGCCGGT
>JBIODO010000102.1:0-11063 GCA_044445225.1 Burkholderiales bacterium | reverse complement strand
TGGGACAGGCCGAAGCGCTCGACGCCAGGCTTGCGGCCGGGCAGGAGGCCGGCGCGCTGGCGGGTGTGCCGGTGGCGGTGAAAGACCTGATCTGCACGCGCGGCCTGAAGACGACCTTTGGGTCCCGGCTCTACGCGGACCATGTCCCGGACGAGGACGACGTCGTCGTTGAACGGCTGCGCCAGGCGGGTGCGATGATCATCGGTAAGACCAACACCTCGGAGTTCGGCTACGGTGCCATCGGGCACAACCCGCTCTTCGCCACCACGCGCAATCCTTGGAATCGGGCGCTGACACCGGGCGGGTCGAGCGCCGGCTCGGCCGCCGCAGTGGCCGCTCGCATGGTCCCACTGGCGCTGGGCAGCGATGGCGGCGGTTCGGTGCGCATTCCGGCTTCGCTGTCAGGGGTCTTCGGCATCAAACCATCGTGGGGTCGTGTGCCCGTGTACCCCGGGTGCCGCGACGAGCGTTACCCGGGCATCTCGAGTTGGGAGTCTCTCGAGCACATCGGCCCGATCACGCGCCATGCTGCCGACGCGGCGCTGATGTTGTCCGTGCTGGCGGGGCCGACGCCGCGCGATCGCCATTCGCTGCCGAGCGAAATCAGCGACTGGCGCGTGCCGCCGGCGGAAACATTGCGCGGGTGCCGCGTGGCCTTCACCATCGACATGGGGCATGCGGCGGTGGACGCTGAAGTTGCGGTGGCCGTCGAAACAGCGGCCATGCACTTGAAATCTGCGGGTTTCGGATTAGTCGTTGAGCGCGACCATCCATCGATTGGCAACACGCAAACGATGTTCGAAACGCTGGTGGCGCTAGACACTGACCGCGTGGGCCTGAAGGCCATGGCGGCTGCCCAGTGCGTCTCCCTGACAGGGTGGCTCTCCTCGCTGGTCGGGCGCGCTTGGAGCGCCGACGAGTTCACGGCGGCATTGATCGAGCGCAAGCGCATCGTCAATGCGACTTGGCGCTTCATGTCGCGCCACGACTATCTGCTCACACCCACCACCGCGGCCGCGGCCTTTGCCATCGACCTCGACGGGCCGTCACGCATCGCGGATCAGGAGGTGCCATCCACCGCGTGGATCTCGTTCTCGGCGCTCGCCAACCTCACCGGGGCGCCGGCAGCATCGGTTCCGATCGGATTCACCCGTGATGGCCGGCCGATCGGATTACAGATCATGGGACGCCACCTCGACGATCGCGGCGTGCTGGCGCTCGCGTCCGTCGTCGAGTCGCTATACCCGCGTGAGCGCTGGCCGGCGCTCTAAGCCGGGCAGAATCGTCAGCACAGCGACAGACCGGTCTCGCCTGATGCCGACGACGAAGAAGACTGACACACGCGGCGTCAAACGCGCGACAAAGGCTGCCCGTGTGCCGTCGGCCGCAAAAGGCACATCCAAAGTGGCTGCCCAGGGCAAAGTTGCCTTGAAACAGGCGGCGCAGCCCGATGATCTGCAGATCGGCGCGCGCCTGAAGCACGCCCGCCTGCTAAGCGGCGTGCGCATGCGGGAGCTGGCGGAGAGGGTGGGATGCTCGGAGGGGATGATCTCGAAGATCGAGAACGCGCGCGTCGTGCCGTCGTTGCCGATGTTGCAGCGCCTGTTGGAAGCTCTCGATCGTGACCTGCAATCGTTTTTCGGGAGCAACCCCGACGCACCGGGCATCGTGCAGCGCGCTGGGCAGCGTCCGATCGCACTGACCGACCCGATCCGCGAAGGACGTGGGGTCCACTATGAGCGCCTGGTGCCGTTCGGTGCAGGCAATCTGCTCGAAGGGAACATCCATGTCATCGCGCCCGACGGTGTCAAGCACGATCCGATCACGCACCAGGGAGAGACTGTCGGCTATGTGATCCAGGGCAACCTGGAGTTGACGATCGAGGGCACCGCCTACCTGTTGCACCCCGGTGATTCGTTCTTCTTCAAGAACCACCTCACCAACGGCTACCGCAACCCGGGGCCGCGCGAGGCCCGCGTGCTATGGGTAAACACACCGCAGGTCCATTGAGCTCGAGCGAGCAAGATACCAGTGGGCCCAATCCTTTGCGCTTCAGCCGAAGTGCGGAAGGCTCCGCCCTCTGCCCCGGGTGGGCTGCGTTTCACAACGCTTGCGCTTAGGCTCTGCATTTGAACCCGGATCCCGGGGTCGCGAGCCGAACTGCGCTCGGTCCGGCGGTTCACTCTCGGTCCGCGGTCCGCTTTCCGTTAAGCGCGTAAGGACCGCTATTGGCCGGCAGTGTGAGTTCCCGGTCTTCGCTGACAGCGGCCCTTGGACGGCCCACGCCAACCCGTCGAATGTCAGCTACCTGGCGCGCTTGCGAACTCACAGTGCCGGCCAGAACCGGCCCCTAGCGAATGACTGGTTCCCGGCTCGCGGGGTCGCCACCACGCTGGCGCCTATATGAGAGCCCGAGTGACCCTCCCGATAGCGCACACTCATGGTGCCGACGACGTTCCGGATGCGCGTGTGACCAGCGACGACCTCTGCTTCGACACCTTCGAGCTGCTACCCGTGGAGCGCCGCCTCGTTGTCGGTGGCGTGCCGGTCGCGATCGGCACCCGCGCGTTCGACGTCCTCGTGGCGCTCGCCGAACGCGCGGGCAAACTGGTCTCCAAGCAGGAGCTGCTCGACCTCGCGTGGCCTGGCCTCGTCGTCGAAGAGAATAACCTGCAGGTGCAGATCACCACCTTGCGCAAGCTGCTCGGGCCGCAGGCGATCGCCACCATTCCCGGCCGGGGCTATCGCCTCGCGATGGCGCGCAAGGGTACGGCGGCGCCCGACCCCGCAGCGGCCAGGCCGCGCGAGGGCGCCGATGCCGAAACGCCAATCACCGGGACAGGAGATCTGTTCGGTCGGCAGGACGAGATCGACGCCCTCGGGAAGAGCATCCGCGAGCACGGTCTCGTCACCATCATCGGCCCGGCGGGTATCGGCAAGACGCGTCTCGCAGAAGCCGCGGCGCGGCGGCACGTCGGCTCGTTCGCGGACGGCATGCGCTGGGTCGAGCTTGCGCCGCTGGTCGATGCGACCTTGGTCGCTCCCACCATCGCGCGCGCGCTCGGCGTGGCGATGGGCGATGCGCCGCCGAGCCTCGAGCCGGCCTTGCAGGCGCTCGCCTCGCAGCGCCTGCTGCTGGTGCTCGACAACTGCGAGCACGTTCTCGAAGCCGTCGACGCATTCGTGGCGCCGTTGCGCCGATGCGCGCCCGGCATCCACGTGCTCGCGACCAGCCAGGAGCTGCTGCGCCATCCCGACGAGCACGTGTACCGCCTCGGCCCGCTGTTCGTTCCCGGCGAGGACGCTGACGTCACCGCGCTGGACAAAGTCAACGAGGCTGGCGCGGTGCAGCTCTTCGTCGCGCGTGTACGCGCGCTCGCCAACGACTTCGCGCTCACGGCGAAGAACGTCGCCGGCGTGGTCGAGATCTGTCGCCGGCTCGACGGCATCCCGCTCGCGATCGAGCTCGGCGCGGCGCGCGTTCCCTTGCTCGGCGTCGACGGCGTGCGGCAGCGCCTCGATGAGCGCTTTCGCCTGTTGACCGGGGGTGCACGCGTCGCCTTGCGCCGCCACCAGACGCTGCGCGCCGCGCTCGAATGGAGCCACAGCCTCCTGACCGCGCCCGAGAAGGCGGTGTTCGCCGCGCTCGGCGTGTTCTCGGGCAGCTTCTCGCTGGCCTCGGTGCAGGCGCTGGTGGCCGGACCGGAGATGGATGCCTGGGCCGTGCTCGAGCACCTCGGCGCGTTGGTCGACAAGTCGCTCGTCGCGGTCGAAGGCAGCGCGGCTGACGTGCCGCGCTACCGGCTGCTCGAGACCACGCGCGCGTTCGCGCTCGAGCGCCTCGCGGCGAGCGGCGCGACGCCGCGCACCTTGCGCCGGCACGCCGAAGTGACGCTCGAGATCTTTGAGCATGCGCACCGCGACTTGATGAGTGGCATGCCGTCGGCCGACTTGGTCCCGCGCCTTACGCCCGACCTTGACAACCTGCGCGGCGCGTTGCGCTGGGCAGCCGGTGCGGACGGTGACGACCGCCTCGCCGTGGCGCTGTTCGGGGCCGCCATCGAGGGCCAGGGGCACTTTTATTTCTTCGCGCTCGGCGCCGAGACGTGGCGCTGGCGCCAGGTGCTGCTGCCCCGGGTGGCCCTCTCGATGCCCGGCGCCATCGCCGCGCGTTTCTGGCTCGCTTGCGCGCAGTGGGGCAGCATACTTTCGCCGAAGGAAGCGGCCGACGATGCACGGCGCGCGATCGCGCTCTACACGGCACTCGGCGACCGGTTCGGCACCTTCCGCAGCTGGCAGGCGCTCGCGTACGCGCACTCGTCGGCGGGCCGCCACGACGAAGCGCTCGAGGCGTTGCGCCCGGCGATCGAGCTGCGCGACCCGACGTGGCCGCAGTGGATCCTTGCGTTGTTCGACAACATGGGGGGCATCGTCTGTTCGCAGGCTGGCGATCTGGCTCGCGCGCGCCGGCACTACACGGCGTTCCTCGAGGTCTGCGGCCGCATCGGTCCCGTCGACGAGCTGAACGCGACGGCCTTGCTGGTCGACCTCGACGTCGCGGAAGGACTGGTGCAGAAGGCCGGCGAGCAGGCCGCTGCCATGATCGCGCGGCCCGGGGCGATGACGCTGCGATGGAGCGATGGCCGGGGCTTGCGCATGTACGCGACGGCGCTCATGGTGTCGGGCCGTCTCGACGATGCCGAGCGGGTCTATCGCCAGTCGCTCCGCGAGCTCCGCCACTACTACGGAAACGGGGCGGCGACCTTGCTCGACGCTGCCACCTGGCTCGCGCGCAAGGAGCGGCTTGAAGACGCCGCGCGCGTTCTCGCCTATGCCGAAGCCGTGCATGAGAGCGAGGGCCGTTCGCCGCGTTTCGTGGCCCGCCAGTTGCGCGACCGCCTGCACGCTGAGCTCGCGCAGCGTTTCGCGGCAGACAGGCTCGCACGCCTGTACGAGGAAGGACGCAGCCTCAGCGACGACGCGGCATGCGAGCTGACCTTCCCGTCGCGCTAGCCGATGTCGATGATGGCTGGAAGCGACAGGCGGCCCTCACGCGTGCGCCTTTGAAGCTCTCTTTGGGAACCCAGGCGGGTCGCCAAGCCAGCTTGCGGACTCTTCGGTCTGAACCGTGCCCTCTCAGATAGCTGACAACTGATTGCAGCAGAGAGGCCTCTGACCGTCTGCTTTAGGGATCCCAATCTGGACACGCGTACGTCGGCCTTGGGTCGCGCCAGCTCAGCAGTTCGGCAACATACAGGGTGTTCTCGGAGAGGCACGCAATCTCGTGGATCCACGCGAATTGCTTAAGTTGCCTGCCGGCGCTGCCGATCGTGCCTAGCAGCTTGCCGTCGAGTGTGCCGAAGCGATGAGGCGAGGCACCCGAAGCACACTCCAAGTAGCGAAGGCGCCGATCAGAGTCGGGCGTGAACTCTCGCCTACTACACTATTAGCTCTGGGAAGGCTGGCCGAGCGGTTTAAGGCACTGGTCTTGAAAACCAGCGAGGGCGCGAGTCCTCCGTGGGTTCGAATCCCACGCCTTCCGCCATTGGTTGCACACTTGTGCGTCGGTTCCGAACCCAGGGTTTCAATCACCGTCTCCGCCATCGAACCCGCCCGAACTCTCGCCGATGGAAAAAGCGTTTGCCGCGATCGTCCTGATCGTCTGTGTGGCGGCGCTGGTGCGCATGATGATGCGCCCCAGGCTGCGCTCGCGCGTTGACCGCACGGCGCGGCGCACTTGGTGGTGGTGCCGCGACGCGGCGGCGCGGCTGCGGCGCCGGCCGCGCATCAGCAGCGCCGATGCGCAACGCCAGGCGCGCGAGGCGATCGAGCGCGCGGCGCGCCGCAAGAAGAACCTGCACTAGCGGCCCGCGTTTTGAGGCCCGCGGCGCGACCGCCACCGACAACCGTCAGC
This sequence comes from Burkholderiales bacterium, assembly GCA_044445225.1. Lineage (GTDB taxonomy): Bacteria > Pseudomonadota > Gammaproteobacteria > Burkholderiales > Burkholderiaceae_C > JAEUPI01. The sequence continues at coordinate 5,149 of JBIODO010000102.1, read as the reverse complement.
GCGGGCGCAAGAGCCCTAGCGCCGCCGCAGTGCCAGCAGCAGCATCCACAGCGCGCCGACACCGGCCAGGCCGACGGCGCCCCACACCTCGAGCGGCAGCGTTTGCACGGCGGTTTCCATGCTGGCCAGCGGCACCGACACGCTGATCAAGCCCGCCGGCTTGCCGGCCACGTAGCCATAGCCGCCGCCGCCGTTGAACTGCGCGTTGGTGCGGATGAATTCCGGCGCGTTGTCGGGATTGTCGTGGCAGCGCAGGCAACTCGCTTGCGCGACCACCGAGCGTGCGTAGAGCAGCCGGCCGCCGCTGACGCGCCAGTACTCCTTGGCCGTCGTGGCGTCGGCCTTGCCGTTGGCAGCGGCTTGCACCGCGTCGAGCGCTTCGCGCTCGAATGCGTCGGGCGCATTGTTCTTGTTGAGCACGGTGCGCGCGGTCAGGCGGTAGCGCGACTTGCTGCCCGAGGCCGAGATCATGTCGGCCACTTCGCGCTGGATCAACGCCGGGTTCTTCCAGTGGTAGGCCTCGACGCGCTCGAGCGCGTTGCGCTCGGCCACCGCGGCCTCCACTTTCGAGCCCTGCAGCACCTGGCTGTCGGCACCCGACACCGAGTACACCGAGCGGGTGAGAAAGTTGCCCGGAATCTTGGCGTTGGCACCCTCGGTGCGCACGTGCACGCCACCGTACTGCGAGGCCCACTTGCCGATGTTCTCGACCATGTCGGCCACTGTGCGGCCCTCACTGATGGTCTGCTTGAGCACCAGTGACTCGCCGAGCCACCAGGTGGCGGCGCCCAGGCCGCCCGCAAACAACACCATCGGCATGATCAACTTCAGACCCAGGCGAGACGGTTGGATCGCTCGCTGTTGCACTCGCTTGTCCATCGCAACACTCCCTACAACAAACATCTGGCAGATGTCGTTTGTACGTGGATGTGAGGGCCAGTGGATGTACCCACGCACAGCGCAGCCGTGAAGTGTTGACGACCTCCCTGCGGGTGCGCAGCCAAGAGCGCGCGTGATGCGGACAATTCACACCCCCGCGAGCGCGGGGCGCGCCGCCGACGGCCACCGAGCCAGTGCCACTGACCGCGCCATCGTGCGGCCGCTGCCGGACCGTGCCGGCGCCGTTGGGGGCGGAAAGCCCGCCCCGGGGCGGCAACGTTGGCACAGTATCCTCGCGCCATGTACGCGGCCCATTTCGGTCTGAAGCGCGAGCCGTTCTCGATCGCGCCCGACCCGCGCTACCTGTTCATGAGCGAGCGCCACCGCGAGGCGCTGGCGCACCTGCTGTACGGCGTGCGCGGCGGCGGCGGATTCGTGCTGCTGACCGGCGAGATCGGTGCCGGCAAGACCACGGTGTGCCGCTGCTTTCTCGAACAGGTGCCCAAGCGCTGCAACGTGGCCTACATCTTCAACCCCAAGCTCACCGCGCTGGAGCTGCTGCAGTCGGTGTGCGAGGAGTTCCGCATCGAGGTGCATGCGCGCGCCTCGGCGTCGGCGACGTTGAAGGACCACGTCGACGCGCTCAACCAGTTCCTGCTGCGCACGCACGGCGCCGGGCAGAACAATGTGCTGATCATCGACGAGGCGCAGAACCTGTCGATCGACGTGCTCGAGCAGTTGCGCCTGCTGACCAACCTGGAGACCAACGAGCGCAAGCTGCTGCAGATCATCCTGATCGGCCAGCCCGAGCTGCGCGACATGCTGCTCAAGCCCGAGCTCGAGCAACTGGCGCAGCGCGTGGTCGCGCGCTTCCATCTCGACCCGCTGGCCGAAGAGGAGACAGCGCACTACATCAAGCACCGCCTGTCGGTGGCCGGCATGAACGGCCTGATCCCGTTCGACCGCGAGGCACGCCATCGCATCTACGAGCTGACGCGCGGCGTGCCGCGACGCATCAACCTGCTGTGCGACCGCGCGCTGCTCGGCGCCTACTCCGGCGGCCGCCAACGGGTGGACAAGACCATCGTCGACAAGGCGGCAAGCGAGGTGTTTGACTCCCGCGACATGGGATCAACCTGGTCGTCGCGCCGCAAGGTGGCGCTGGCCGCCGGCGTCGCGCTGGGCCTGATGGTGGCCGCCGCCGCGGCGTTGTGGTTCACCGGCGCGCAACGGCGTTCGAGCGCTGCCGAGCATGCGGCCGCAGCCGCGTCGGCCGCCGGGGGCGTGGCGTCGCAGGTGACGGCGGCTGCCGCGCCTGCACCGGCACGCGACTCGGCATCGGCGGCTGCGGCGTCGCCGGGCAGCGCCGCAGTCGTCGTGGCGCCAGCGCCCGCGGCAGCCGCGTCGGCGGCGGCAACACCACGCAGCAGCGGCGCGGCAGCGGCGCCGCCGCGCGGCGTGAACGCAGCGACCACGCCAGCGCGCACTGCAGCGGTGGCCCCGGGCGCTGCGCGGGCGGCATCGGCCGCGCCCAGCCCTGCGGCGGCGTTGCGATAGGACTGGCCATGTCGTACATCCTCGAAGCCCTGCGCCGCGCCGAGACCGAGCGCGAACGCAAGCGGCGCGTGCCGAGCCTGCACGCGCAACCGGTGCCGGTACTGTCTCCCGAAGAGCCTGGCGCGCGGCGCAGCAAGGCCTGGCTGTGGGTGGTGGTGGGCGTCAGCGCCGGCGTGCTGCTGCCGCTGCTGTGGCGCAGTTGGGCCCCTGACCCAACCACCGAAGACGCAGCGGGCGGGCGGTCCGCGGTGGCAGGCAGCGTGACGCCGCAGGCCGGGGCGGCTGTGGCCGACGCACCGCCGCCTGCCCCGGCGGTGACGACCCCAGAACCACCCGTGGCCAACCCAGCCGCAACAGCCGCTGCCGCCGCGCCCGAGCGGCCGCGAGCGACGCCAACGACACACGCGGCGCCAAACGCGCCCGCCGCAGCGAAGGCCGGCTCGGGCACTCCGCCAGAGCGGGCGACACACGCGCCGAGTGTGACCGCGGCCGCCACGGCCGAAGCCAGGTCCAGCCCCACTGCCAGCCCCGTGCCCGCAGCCACCGTGGCAAGCGCGCCCGAACCGCGGCTGCGCAGCCTGGCCGAGTTGCCCGAGGAGCTGCGGCGCGGCGTGCCGTCACTGGCCTTTGGCGGCTCGGTGTACTCAGAGATCGCCGCGCAGCGCATGGTCATCTTCAACGGCCAGGTGCTGCGCGAAGGCGATGCGGTGACCGACGAACTGTTGGTCGAGCAGATCCGCCCGCACTCGGCCGTCATGCGCATTCGTGGCCAACGCTTCGAGGTCGCGTTCTGAGCATCGGCTTCGCATCGGTGCGCGCCGACACTCGATCACAGCGTGCAGCGCCGCCTGCGACACAATGCGCGGGCTTTGGGAGCACTGCATGACAAACTGGCGTGGACTCGCGGCGTTGCCGGTGGCGCTGGCCATCCCGTTGGCGCTGGCCGCGCCGGCGCGCTCGAAGTCGCTGGCGCAATTCGACTCCGGCTACACCCAGTGCGAGAAGCGCGATGAAGCGATGCGGGGCCACCGCGACGAGGTCTACGCCAGCCTGTACCGGTTGAAGCTCGACGACGCGTTGCGCGCAGAACTCGCCGAAACGCGCAAGAGCGCGCCCTACAAGAGCGAGCGCCGCCGCGCCGCGCAGACGCTCTCCAAGAACGCCGCCGCCAGCGACGTGCAGCAGCGGCTCGACCTGCAGTGCCAGGCGCTGAAGAAAGAGATCCAGCCCAGCGCGCCGGCCGAGACCCCCAAGCGCTGAGCGACCGCGTCACCGCATCGAGGAGCCCGCATGTCGATCATTGCCAACATCCTGGTCGCGCTGGTCGCACTGCTGCACTTGTACTTTCTGGTGCTCGAGATGTTCCTGTGGGACAAGCCCGCGGGGCTGCGTGCGTTCGGGCACACGCCCGAAGCCGCGGCCGCGAGCAAGGTGCTGGCGGCCAACCAGGGGCTCTACAACGGCTTTCTCGCCGCGGGTCTGCTCTGGGGCTTGAGCCTTGGCGCCGCGGGCACCCCGATGAAGGTGTTCTTCCTGTTGTGCGTGCTGATCGCCGGCGTGTACGGTGCGGTCACGGCCAGCCGCAAGATCTTGTTCGTGCAAGCTTTGCCCGCGTTGATCGCCCTCGGATTCGTCATGCTTTCTTGAACCGCCGCACGCTGCACAGCCGCGTTAGGCCAGCCCTCGCGGCGTGACCGTCAATCGGGTTTGATGCCCGCGCGCAACACGATATCCTTCCACACCCGCTGCTGTTGCGCGATAAAGGCGGCAAACTCCTCCGGCGGGCCGCCGCCGCCGATGGCCGAATCGCTGGCGAAGCGCTCGGTCACCGTGTTGGACTTCAACGCGATCAGCGACTCCTCCTGCAGCCGCTTGACGATCTCGCGCGGCGTGCCCGCGGGCGCCAGGATGCCGTACCACTGCGAGGTCTCGAAGTCCTTGTAGCCCATCTCGGCCACCGTCGGCACGTCCGGCAACACCGGCAGCCGCCGCGCGGTGCCCATCGCGATCGCGCGCAGCCGGCCGGCCCTGATGTGCGGCAGCAGCGCCGGCGTGCCGGCCGAGAACGCCTGCGTGCACCCGGCCAGCAGATCGGTCAGAGCCGGCCCGGTGCCGCGGTACGGGATGTGCGTGAGGTACATGCCAGTCACCAGCTTGAGGTACTCCATCGCCAAGTGGCCGGCACTGGCGTTGCCGGCCGAGCCGTAGTTGAGCTTGCCGGGGTTGGCCTTGGCGTAGGCGACGAACGCTTTGAAGTCCTTAGCCGGCACGTCGGGGTGGATCACGAACAGGTTGGGCACCTTGGCCAGCAGCGTCACCGGCATGAAATCGCGGTTCACATCGAATGGCAGGTTAGGGAGGATGACCGGGTGAACCGCCAGGGATCCGACGTGGCCCAGGATTGATCGTGTAGCCGTCGGGGGCGGCCTTGGCCACGTCCTGCATCGCGGGCACGCCGGGCGCCGCCGCCCTTGTTGTCGACGAACACGGTCTGGCCGAGCTGGTGCGTCAGCTCGTTGGCCACAGTGCGCGCCACGATCTCCGAGGTATCCCCGGGCGCAAACGGCACGACAAAGCGGATCGACTGGCGCGGCCAATTCGCTTGCGCGCGCGACATCGGGGCCAGTGCCGTCACCGCGATGGCGGCACAGGCGTCGCGGCGATGCATCGTCATGTCAGCCCCTTCATGAAAATCAAAACTGATAGCGCCGCA
>JBIODO010000101.1:0-11095 GCA_044445225.1 Burkholderiales bacterium | reverse complement strand
GTCCGCGACCGGTGCCGTACGGGCTACGCCCGCCGCCGCCACCGCCGAAGCCACCGGGACGCTCTTCGCGCGGTCGGGCCTCATTGACGACGATCGCGCGGCCCTCGAGGGGCTGGCCGTTCATGGCATTGATGGCCGCTTGCGCCTCGGTGGCACTGGACATCTCGACGAATCCAAAACCCTTGGAGCGCCCAGTCTCTCGGTCCATCATCACTTTGGCTGAGGTGACGGTGCCGAATTGCGCGAACGCAGCCTGCAACGACTCGTCGCGCACCGAATACGCGAGGTTGCCGACATACAGCTTGTTTCCCATTGGGGGAAGCTCCTTCTCAATACAAACAATCCAAGTGGAGCTTCAACCCAGCGTGAACCGATCAAGCAAAGGCGCCGCCTCCAGACAAGGGCCGTGGGTACGCCAGTACCCGGCCAGATTATCAGCATAACGCTCAACGACCGCCATCGTTGCGGCTTCGGGCAAACCCGAAAGCAACGCTCGGCCTCTTTTGCGTGCAATAGCGCGCCGCCAGTGTGGCGCCGACGCCGCACCGCGCAAGCCGAAAGTGCCAAATCCTGATGTCCAACAGCCCAGCCGATGCACCGCAGTTCGACACCATCGTGATCGGTGCCGGCACTGCGGGCTGCCTGATCGCCAACCGCCTGAGCGCTGACCCGCGCCATCGCGTGCTGCTGCTGGAGGCCGGCGGCGTCGACAACTACCTGTGGATCCACATCCCCGTGGGCTACCTGTACTGCATCGGCAACCCGCGCACCGACTGGCTGTTCCACACCGAGCCAGACCCGGGACTCAACGGGCGCTCCCTGCGTTACCCGCGCGGCAAGGTGCTGGGCGGCTGCTCGAGCATCAACGGCATGATCTACATGCGTGGCCAGAGCCGCGACTACGACGGCTGGGCCGCCGCGCTGGATGACCCGGCATGGAACTGGCGTTCATGCCTGCCCTTCTTCATGCACCACGAAGATCACTGGCGTGGCGCCGACGCGTGGCATGGCGCACCGGGGTTCGACCGCCGTGGCGTGCGCCCAGGCGGCGAGTGGCGCGTCGAGCGCCAGCGCTTGTCGTGGCGCGTGCTCGACGCATTTGCCGAGGCTGCACAGCAGGCCGGCATTCCGGCGCAGCCCGACTTCAACTGCGGCAACAACGAGGGCGTGGGCTACTTCGAGGTCAATCAACGTGGCGGCCTGCGTTGGAACGCGACCAAGGCGTTTCTGCGGCCCGTGCGGCACCGGCGCAATCTGCAGGTGTGGACTGACACGCTGGTCACCCGCCTGTTGCTGGACGGTGGCCCGAACGCGTGGCGTGCGCAGGGCGTCGAGGTTGCGCGCGCGGGCGGCGCGCCGCAGCCGCTGCTGGCGGCCCGCGAGGTGGTGTTGGCTGCCGGTGCGGTAGGCACACCGCAGTTGCTGCAACTGTCGGGCATCGGGCGCGGCGCCTGGCTGCATGCGCACGGCGTGGCGCCGCGGCTCGAACGCCCCGGTGTCGGCGAGAACCTGCAGGATCACTTGCAGATTCGCGCGGTGTTCGCGGTGCAAGGTGTGCGCACGCTCAACACGCTGGCCAACTCCTGGTTGGGCAAGGCGCAGATCGGCTTGCAATACCTGCTGACGCGCAGCGGGCCGATGAGCATGGCGCCGTCGCAGCTGGGCTGTTTCACGCGCTCGTCGGCCGAGCACGAATGGCCCAACGTCGAGTTCCACGTGCAACCGCTGTCGCTGGACGCGTTCGGCGAGCCGCTGCACAAAACTGACGCATTCACCGCCAGCGTGTGCAACCTGAATCCGCGCTCGCGCGGCCACGTGCGCATCCGCTCGCCGCGCCACGACGAGGCGCCGGCGATCTTGGCCAACTACCTGTCGGCCGACGCCGATCGCCAGGTGGCCGCCGACTCGTTGCGCCTGACGCGGCGCATCGTCGGCATGCCGGCGCTGGCCCGTTACACGCCGCGCGAAACCAAGCCCGGCGTGCAGTACCAAAGCGATGATGACCTGGCGCGCTTGGCCGGCGACATCGGCACCACGATCTTTCATCCGGTGGGCACCTGCAAGATGGGGCGCACCGACGACCCGATGGCGGTGGTCGATTCGCGTTTGCGCGTGCACGGCGTGGCCGCGCTGCGGGTGGCCGATGCCAGCGTGATGCCCACCATCACCAGCGGCAACACCAATGCGCCGGTGCTGATGATTGCCGAGCGCGCGGCAGCGTGGATGCGAGAAGACACACGCTGAACCAAGGCGGTGCACGCGCGGCGGGTTAGTCCCGATGTTGGCGCTGGGGTGCCCTTCTACAGTTCGCGCACTCGCGGGCCCGAGCCGGTTAACCGGCTCGCCAGGCACCGCAGGGGCGAGGCTGAGGAGACAAAATGCGCAAGGCGCCAGACCACAAGTCTGGCGCCTTCGTCTTCATGGCCTTGCTGCGGTGCCGCCATCGAATGAATTGCGGCCGCGCGCGGCCTCGAATCGGGCGATCGCGCACCGCCGGGGCGCCTAGGCTGCCCGCGGTGCCACCTCCTGCATCTCTAGACGACCATGCCTGTTGATCCGCAGCTGCGAACGCTCGACATTCAAATCCCGAGTCAGCCCGAACCGTTGCTGCGCCTGTCGCTACTGATGGCCGAGCAAGAGGCCAACATGGCGGCGCTGTCCGATCTGATCGAGTCCGACATGGCGCTGGCTGCCGCAGTGCTCAAGGCGGTCAACTCGTCGCTCTACGGCCTGTCGGGCCGTGTGCAATCGGTGCAGCAGTCGATCACCTACCTCGGCATGCGCGAGGTTGCCGGCATTGCGCTTGAATTCGGCCTGCGCGCCGTGTTTCCACCGGCGCCCGAACTCGACGCCTTGTGGGCTCGTGCCGCGCAGCGCGGCGTGATCATGGGGCGGCTCGCGCAGGCGCTGCAGATGGATGCCTGGACCGCGCACTCGGCCGGCTTGTTCGAGGAGTGCGGCAAAGCGGCTCTGTTGCGCCATGCGCCCGATCACTATCGTTCGATGATGCGAGCCACCGCCACTGACGTGGCGCTGTGCGAACTCGAGGCCGCCGGTTTCGGTGTCAGCCACGACGCGTTGGGCGCGGCACTGTGCGAGTCGTGGGGCTTGAGCGGCGCCGCCGTGGCGTGCGTGCGCCACCATGTGCAGGCGCAGGCGGATCGCGTGTTGCCGCCCGCGCTGAAGCGCCGCGACATCCTCGCGCTGTCGGTGCTGGCGCACGCCATGATGATCGATGCGAGCACGCTCGACGAGCGCGTGCAGTGCATCGCGCCGCAGTGCAACGTCGACACGCAGGGCTTGCTGCGCGCGGCTCGTCGCGTGCACGGGCAGCTCGAGGACGCGCTGGCCCACGGCCGCTGACGCCGCCTGACCCCAAGGCCACCGGGTCAGGAAAGCCCCGACGCGCCGCTGCGGGACGAACCGCTACGCTCGTGCGCACCGCCGACACCGGCGGTGCTGCCGATCGACTCGAGATCCAGAGGCTCACCCATGAGCGCCACCGAAATCCCGTCCGACTTGCTGGCGCTGCAGCGCTTGTATCACTGGGAGCGCAGCGCGCCCGAGCGCGTGGTGCTGACGCAGCCGCTGGGCAGCGGCGCTCTACGCGAGTTCACGTGGCGCGAGCTGTTGGATCAGACGCGGCGCATGGCCACCCACCTGAAGCACCACGGCATCGCGCCGGGTGACCGCGTCGCCATCTTGTCGAAGAACACCGCGTGGTGGCTGATGGCCGACTTCGCAATCTGGATGGCCGGCGGTGTTTCGGTGCCGCTGTATCCGACGCTGGCGGCGCCGACCATCGGCCAGATACTGAATCACAGCGAATCCAAGCTGCTGTTCATCGGCAAGCTCGACGGTTGGGACGGCATGAAGCCGGGCGTGCCCGCTGACCTGCCGTGCATCGCGATGCCGCTGGCGCCAGCGACGACATATCCGTCGTGGGACGACATCGTCGCGCGCACCGCGCCACAGCCCGGCGAGCCAGTGCGCGACGGCGACCAGCTGGCCACCATCATGTACACCTCGGGTACCACGGGAGCTCCGAAGGGCGTGATGCACAGCTTCGCCACGTTCGCGTGGTCGATGCGCGCCGCCCTGTCACGGGTGACGGCGATCAACGAGAGCGCGCGCATGCTGAGCTACCTGCCGTTGTCGCACGTGGCCGAGCGCACCCTGGTCGAGCACGGCTTGCTGGCCACCAGCATGCACGTGTACTTTGCCGAGAGCCTCGATACCTTCACCGCCGACCTGCAACGCGCGCGACCCACCTTGTTTTTCTCGGTGCCCAGGTTGTGGGTGAAATTCCAGCAGGGCGTGCACGCCAAGATGCCGCCCAAGAAACTGCAGCGCCTGCTGCGGCTGCCACTCATCGGCCGCATCGTGCGCAAGAAGGTGTTGACCGCGATCGGCCTGCAAGACTGCGAGTTCGCCGCCGGTGGCGCGGCACCGATGCCGCCGGAGTTGCTGCGCTGGTACAACCGCCTCGGGCTCGACTTGGCCGAGGTCTATGGCATGACCGAGAACTGCGGTGTCTCGCATGCCACGTTGCCCGGCGCCAGCCGCCCCGGCACCGTGGGCCTGCCGTATGCCGGCGTGCAATCGCGGCTCGACCCGGCCAACGCCGAGATCCAGGTCAAGAGCCCCGGGCTGATGCTCGGCTACTACAAGGAATCTCAACTCACGCGCGACGCGTTCACGGCCGACGGCTGGCTGCACACCGGCGACAAAGGCGCGCTCGATGCCGAAGGCAACCTGCGCATCACAGGCCGCGTGAAGGACCTGTTCAAGACCAGCAAGGGCAAGTATGTGTCGCCGGCACCGATCGAAGACCGGTTGGTGATGCACGACTCGATCGAAGCCTGTTGCGTGACCGGTGCCAACCTCGGCCAGCCATTGGGCATCGTGATGCTCAACGCGCAGGCGGCGGCCGAGGCCGCAGACAACAGTACGCGCGGCGCGTTGGAACAAGCGTTGAGCGAGCACCTGACGCACATCAACGCCGGCCTCGACCCGCACGAGCAGCTCGATTGCCTGGTGGTGGTCACCGAACCGTGGACGGTGGACAACGGGTTCATCACGCCGACCTTCAAGGTCAAGCGCAACCGCATCGAAGAGGCGTATGCACCGCGCTACGAAGGCTGGGTCGGCTCGCACACCGCCATCGTCTGGTCCGCGTGACGCGGCGTTGTCGCGCGCACGCTGGCGCGGCTCAATCCACTTTCGCGCCCGACACCTTGACCACCTGCGCCCACTTCTTGGTCTCGGCATCGATGAAGCGCGCGAACTCCGCCGGCGTGTTGCCGCTGGGGATCGCGCCCTGCGACACCAGGCGCTCTTTCACCGTAGGGGACGCCAGCGACTTCGCCACTTCCTGCTGCACGCGATTGATCACGACCACGGGCGTGCCCGCGGGCGCCAGCAAGCCGAACCACGATGAAGCCTCGAATCCCTTCAGCGCCGGCCCGCCCGCCTCGGCAATGGTCGGCACATCTGGCAGCACCGCCGATCGCACCGCGCTGGTGACGGCCAGCGCCTTCAGCTTGCCCGCCTTGATGTGCGGCAATGAACTGGGCAGGTTGTCGAACATCAGGTCGGCACTGCCGCCCAGCAGGTCGATCAACGCGGGCCCGGAGCCGCGATAAGGCAGGTGGACCATGAAGGTGCCGGTCATCGACTTGAACAGCTCGGCCGACAAGTGGATCGACGTTCCGTTGCCCGAGCTCGCGAAGTTGAGCTTGCCGGGGTTGGCCTTGGCCGCGCGAATGAGATCGCTCACCGAGGCGATGTGAAGCTTCTCGGCGAAGGCCGGGTTCACCACCAGCACGTTGGGCACGCCGGCGCACAGCGTGATCGGCGCGAAGTCCTTCACGTGGTCGTACGGCATCTTCGGATACAGCGCCGGGTTGATCGCATGGGTGCCCACGGTGCCCATCAACAGCGTGTAGCCATCGGGTGCCGACTTGGCCACCTCGGCTGCTCCGCTGTTGCCGCCCGCGCCGGGCTTGTTGTCGACTACGAAGGGTTGCCCGAACGCGCGCTGCAACTCGGGCGCCAGCGCGCGCGCGATGATGTCGGTGGTGCCGGCCGCAGCGAACGGCACGACGATGCGCACCGGCTTGCCGGGCCACGCCTGGGCGCGTGCCCACGGTGCGACAGCAATCGCCGCCAGCGATGACACGACATGGCGGCGGGACACTGGGCTCGGCATGCTGGCTCCTGCGAGGGGCGTGCGGCGATCAGCCGCTTCGCGCCCGCAGTGTGGTCTAGCCGCGCGGCGGGCGCACTTGGGCCCTACCCGGGCGCGCCGCGCGGGCACCACGAGGAAACCAGTGGGAAAAAGATGGGGAGCGGGACGTGTGGCGTGGGGCTCGCTCTCAACAACCCACGCCGGCCCGCTCCCCGTTGGACGTCAACCCTGTCCCAAAACCCTTACGACGTCTTCCTATGATCAAGGCAAGCGATGAAACTGGAACGACAACTGCAGGCCGCTGGCGCGCGTGGTGCGCAGCACTTGGGCCGCCTGCGCGGCCGGACGCACCGGCTGGCGCGCCGGCGTGAATTGCTTAGGAACCGGCTTCAAGACGCTGGGGGGATTGCGGCTCATGCGGTTCTCCTGGTGTCTCGTGCTTCAGCGGAATGCGGGCGCCACCCGCAACGTGGGGCTCGGCTGCAGCGGCGTGATGAAGGCCTCGCTGGCGTCATCGGCCACTGCCACCATTTCTGGAGCCAGGGCGGCGGAGGCGCGCTGCGCCCATTCGGCCAGTGCGCTTCCGGTGGGCCAACGCGAAGCAATCGGCTGCGCGAGCCGCAGCAGCGATGAGGCACCGCCGTACACGCTGTGCGCCGCGGCGCGCATGCGACGTGGGCGAGCGAGTGGGGCAAATCCGCTGGGCATTCGAGTCTCCTGGTTCTGCGGGCTCGGCGACAGGCGCCTTGCACGAACGCACCGAGCGCATCAACCGTGCCAAGCCCACTGAATGGGGGCTGACCGCCGCAGGCGTGAACGCGATCACGGCGCGCCGCGCGCGGCGCGCCCAGGAGCGACGAGGGTGACCAGACTTTTGTTACAGGACTGACCGGCTTGGTCAGCGCTCGGTGGTGAGATGCTTCACCACGGAGTCGACGACTGCCGCATCTTCAAGGATGCGCCGGTGCCCCAGACCTCGCGTCACCTGCAGGCACCCATGCGGAAGTGCGCCGGCCAACGCGCGGCCGGTCGCCAGCGGTGCGGTGCGGTCGTCGGCGTCGTGCAGCACGAGTGTGGGCTGCGTCACGCGCGGACCCAGCCAGTCGGGCGCGAACTGCTCCACGCCGACCCCCTCGCGCCGCGCGATCGCGCGCTCCATGCGCTCGGCCAGCGAGTCGTTCAAGCCAAGCCCGGCGGCATACCAGCGCAGGAACAATGCCGGCGGTGGCGACGGCGCCACCAGCGCCAGCCGCGCCGCCGACAGCCCCCGCGCCGATGCGTGCGCGACCGCCAGCGCGCCCAGCGAATGCGCGACCACGCCATGCCAGGGGCCGAGAGTGGCCGACGCCGCGAACAGCGCTCGCACCCACTGCGGCAAGGTGGCGCGCGTGCCGTCACTGGCGCCATGGGCGGGCAAATCGAGCAAGACGGGGTCGAGGCCGGCTGCTGCCAATGCGTCGCCCAGCACACGCATCTGCTGGGCGTCGCCGGCCCATCCGTGCGTCAACAAGACGCGGCGGGCGCCGACCCTGTCGCTGCGCTGCCAGCTCACGAGATGGCCGCCTTCAAAGCGGTGCCACTCGCGTCGCCACGGCGCTGGCACCGCGGACACCCGCGCACGCCGATCGCGCGCCACGGGCGTGAAGAACAGCCGCATCGCCAACGCGGTGCCGATGCCGGCCGACAGGCCGTGCGCCGCGCGCACCGCCGCACCCAGCGCGCGCGCGGCCGGCGAGGCGTAGAAGGCTGCGGCCGGATTGGATGAGGTGGGGATCATTCGTCAACTCCTTGTCTCGCACGATCGTGCGAAATGTATCGACAGCAGGCTGAGCGACGGCCGTGGTGGTGCGTCAATGCGCGCGCTTGCGCGCGCGAGGCGTCGCGGCGGCAAGGCGATCGGCAATCAGCCGTTGCCAGGTGGTCCAGGCGCGATCCAGCGCGCGGGCGTCGCCGAGAAAGCGCGCGTCGCGCATCGCGCCAGTGAACAGGGCGTCCATCTCGAAGACCAACTGGTCGGCGTCGGTGCGCGGCTGCAGGTGGCCCTCGTCGATGGCCTGCACGACCGTGCGCTTGAGAACGGTTCGCCAACGCCGCACACCGTCGAGCAACTGGTCACGCAGCGGCCCAGGCCGGTCGTCGTACTCGAAGGCGCCCGCGCAGTAGATGCATCCGCGCGCGACCTCGACACGGCGCGCCCGTTCGAGCCAGCGCGACATCAGCATGTTCAAGCGCGGCAGGCCGCGCGCTTCGCGCATGGCCGGCGTGAAGACGTCCTGCACGAAGCGGCGGTCGTACTCCTCGAGCACGGCTGTTTGCAGCGCCTCGCGCGAGCCCACGCGCGAGAACACGCCGCTCTTGGACAGGTTGAGCCGCTTGGCCACCTCGCCGATGGTCAGGCTCTCCAGGCCTTCGGCTGCCGCCATGTCCAACGCAGTGTCGACGATCGCGGCCAGCGTGAGTTCGCTGCGGGCTTGGCTGGACATGGTCGCAATTTAGCACGATCGTGCTAAATCTGAGTCCGCGCCAGGGTCTTGGCCGTGACCGGTGTCGCAGCGCCAGCGCTCAGGTGGCGCGTTGGTAGCCGCGCGGAATTGCACCCAGCAGGCGGCGCGTGTACTCCTGCGTCGGCGCAGCCAGGATCTGCTGAGCGCTCGCCTGCTCGACCACCTCGCCGTCTTTCATCACCAGCACCTCGTCGCTGACGAACCGCACCACCGCGAGGTCGTGGCTGATGAACACATAAGACAGGCCGAGGTCGTCTTGCAGATCCTTCAGTAGATTCAGCACCTGCGCCTGCACCGAGACGTCGAGCGCGCTCACCGCCTCGTCAAGCACCAGCACCTCGGGGTCCAGCGTGAGGCAACGCGCGATCGCGATGCGCTGGCGCTGGCCGCCGGAGAACTCGTGCGGGTACTTGCCGAACGCCGATTCATCCAACCCGACCTGAGCCAGCAACGCGCGCGCGCGCCGCTCGCGTTCGTCTTGATTGGCGCCGATGCTGTGAATCGTCATCGGCTCGATCAGCGTCTGGCCGATCGTGAAGCGCGGGTTCAGCGACGCGTAGGGGTTCTGGAACACGATCTGGATGCGCCGGCGCATCGCCTGGCGCTCGTTGTCGCTCAGCGTCAGCAGATTGCGGCCGTCGAACAACACCGTGCCGGCGGTGGGCTCATGCAGGCGCAGCAGCGTCAGACCCATCGTCGTCTTGCCCGAGCCCGACTCGCCGACCACGCCCAGCGTATGCCCGCGGCGCAGATCGAAGTTGACGCCATACACGGCCTTGAATTCGCGCCTGCCAAACAGCCCCTCGCGCAGAAAAAAGCTCTTGGCGAGCGACCGTACCTGCAGCAGCACCGGTGCATTGGGGTCCTTGGGCTTGGCCTGCCGGGCCGGTACCTTGCCTTCGATGTGATCGTCGATCACCGGCAGGCGGGCGGTGGTGTTGGACAGGCTCGGGCGGCAGGCCAGCAAGGCCTTGGTGTAGGCGTCCTGCGGCGACTCGAAGATGCGCGCCACCGCACCTTGCTCGCGTACCACGCCCTGGCGCATCACCACCACGTGGTCGGCGATCTCCCCCACCAGAGCGAGGTCGTGGCTGATGAACAGCACGCTCATGCGGTGACGCTCTTGCAGGCGCGCGACCAACTCGAGGATCTGGCGCTGGATGGTCACGTCCAGCGCCGTCGTGGGTTCGTCGGCGATCAGCAGCTTGGGTTCACAGGCCAGCGCCATCGCGATCATCACGCGCTGCTGCTGGCCGCCCGACAACTCGTGCGGGTAGCTGGCCAGGCGACGCTTGGGCTCCGGGATGCCGACCTCGACCAGCAGCCCCTCCGCACGATCGACGGCAGCGCGGCGGTTAAGTTTCAGATGTCGTTGCAGCGGTTCGGCCAGTTGCGCGCCCACGCTGAACACCGGGTTCAGCGAAGTCATTGGATCCTGGAACACGCAGGCGATCTCTTTGCCGCGCAGCGACTGCAGCTCGGGCATGGAGGCTTTGAGCAGGTCGCGTCCTTCGTATTCGATGACACCCGATCGTTGCGCGTTGTCGGGCAGCAGGTTCAGGATCGACATCGCGGTGACGCTTTTGCCGGAGCCCGACTCGCCCACCAGCGCCACCGTGGTGTGCTCCGGGATATCGAAGCTGACGCCGCTGACTGCCGGCACGAGCGTCAACGCACCGCGCTCGCCCAATCGAAAGGCGACCTTCAGGTCGCGAATGCTCAGCAACATCAGTGGTCTCTCACTCAGCGCCACGCAGCTTGGGATCGAGCGCGTCGCGCCAGGCATCGGCCATCAGCGAGAACGCGGTGACGAACACCGCCATGAACAGCGTGGCCGCGGCGAGTTGCCACCAGTAGCCCAGGATCAGTTCGGCCTGCGCCTCGGCCAGCATCGTGCCCCAGCTCACCTGGTCGACCGGCACACCAAGGCCGAGGTACGACAGGATCACCTCGGCCTTGATGAAGCCCACCACCAGCAACGACATGCGCACCAGGATCACGTGGCTCACGTTGGGCAGGATGTGGCGGAACATGCGCGAACTAGCGCTGGCGCCGATCGCCTCGGCCGCGCGCACGTATTCGCGGCTGCGGTGCTTGATGAATTCGGCACGCACCTGGCGGTACACGCCGGCCCAGCCGGTGAGCCCGAGGATCAGCACCACGGTGCCGATGCCGCGGCCGAACACCGCGGCGAAGGCGAAGATCAGCAGAATGTCGGGCACCGCGGTGAAGACGTTGTAGACCCACTCCAGCAGGTCGTTGATGCGGCGGCCGAAGAACCCCGCCGCAGCGCCGAGCAGCGTGCCGCTGGTGGTGGCCAGCACCGCCGCCAGCACCCCGACGAACACCGACACCACGGTGCCCATGATAGCCGTGGACAACACAACGCGGCCGAGGCGGT
>JBIODO010000100.1:0-11155 GCA_044445225.1 Burkholderiales bacterium | reverse complement strand
GGCGTGGTCGGTGCACTCTGCGCGGGTTTGTCGGGCGCCGTGCGCTGCATGCCGGCCGGCCGCCCGCCGCCGAGCCGCTTGGCATCGGCCGCAGTGGGCACCAGCGCGATCGACACGCTCGCGAGCAGCACAGTCATCAGCCAGGTCTTCATGGTCATTCCTTCGAGTTCGATGCGAGGCATCGGGTGCATGCGCGCTTGGTGGGTGGCGTGGGTATTGTGGGTGCGATCGGCTCAGCGGCCGCGCGCGGCCCGGCGCTCGCGGGTAAACATGGGGCCGCTGTTCAGAAGGTCAATCCTGTCGCCTGATGCACAGGGTCCCGGCTGGCGCGCCGCAACGCGCAAGGGTTTCGCATCGCCACGCGGCTGGGCAGCCTGGCGCCAGGGCGCGAGCGCGCCTTCGATGCCGTGCAGCGTGGCGAACAGGTCGCGGGCGCCCTCGTGCAGCGCGTGCGCCGGCGCGGTGGGCAGCATGCGGCGGCCGTCGCTGTGGAACAGCGGCACTCCGAGCGCATCGGATAGCTTGCGCAGATGGCCCGACACGGTGGGCTGCGCCATGTGCAGCGCCTGCGACGCCCGCGTCACCGAGCCCAGCCGCATCACCGCATCGAAAGCCGCCAGCTGCGGCATCAGGCCGTGCCGCAGATAGCGTCGCAGTGGTTTGGGTTCCATGGCCGTCGCACCTCGTCTTCGCGGTGCGGCAAACGAACCAACGTCGCGCGCGGCACCCTTGCCGGTGGCTCGGTCGCGAGCCACCCCATGGCAAAGGTCTCGTTCGGCGACGCGAGCCACTCGCTTCGCTCGGGCACCGGGGCCACCAGGCCCGTCTTGACGATGCTCCGTCGGCCCCGCGGATGCGGCGCCGGAACTACTCCCGCTTTGCGACTTCGACGCGGTGGCGGTTGAAGCCGCCGCGCTTGAGCGTCGTTATAGCAGACGCGCGCGGTCATGCGCGCTGGCATCGCGATTCGCGATGGCTGTTGTCGTGAAACGCGGGCGCGGCGCAGCGGCCCGTTCACCACAATGAACGCGTTCAAGAAACGGTGACCGCTGGCGATGGAAACTTCCCAATTCTTGTCGTCGCTGCTGGCGATCGTGCTGATCGACGTCGTGCTGGCCGGCGACAACGCGATCGTCATTGCGCTGGCCGCGCGCCAGTTGCCGGCCCACCTGCAGCGCCGCGCCATCGCGTGGGGCGCGGTGGGCGCCGTGGCCGTGCGCGTCGTGCTCACGGCGGCGGTGGTGTGGCTGCTGCAGATTCCCGGCTTGCTCGCGATCGGCGGCGCGCTGCTGGTGTGGATCGCCTGGAAGCTGCTGATGCCCGGGGAAGCCTCGGCGCCGGGCGCTGCAGCGGCGCACGTGACGGGCTTTTGGAGCGCGATGCGCACGGTGATCGTGGCCGACGCGCTGATGGGGCTGGACAACGTGCTGGCGGTGGCCGGCGCGTCGCATGGCAATCTGCTGCTGGTGGCCCTGGGCCTGGCCATCAGCGTGCCGATCGTGATGTGGGGCAGCACCATCGTGCTCAAGATCGTCGAACGGGTGCCCGCGGTGGTGTATCTCGGCGCCGGCGTGTTGGTGTGGACCGGCGTGGTGATGGTGGGCAGCGAGCCTTGGGTGAAAGGCTGGCTGGCCGACCATGCCGCCGCGATGGTGCTCGGCCATGCGCTGGTGCCCGCGGTGCTGCTGGCCGCGTTCGTGCGCAACCACCGGCACCTCGATTCACGCATCCGCGCCCGGCTGTCTGAGCTGGCCGGCCAACGGCCACGCGCCGCCGCTTCGCTGAGACCAGGAGACCCCGCCATGCTGAACGTGCTCGTGCCGATCGACGGCAGCGACAACGGTTTGAACGCGCTGCGCCACGCGATCGATGAATGCGGCCGCGACCACGACCTGCGGCTGCACCTGCTGCACGTGCAGCCGCGGCTGTCGCGGCATGTCGCGCGCTTCGTCAGCCGCAGCGACCGCGCCGCCTGGCACGCCGAGCGCGCCGATGCCGCGTTGGCGGGCGCACGCCAGTTGCTGGAGCGCGCGCGTGTGCCTTATGCGGCGCAGTGGCGAGTCGGCGAGCGTGCGCAGGAGATCTGCGGCGCCGCCGAACGGCTGGGCTGCCACCACATCGTGATGGGCACCGCGCGCCGCAACACGCTGACCCGCATGCTGCAAGACTCGGTGACGCATCGCGTGCTCGAGCACGCATCGGTGCCGGTGCAGGTGGTGGTCGGGCCCGCGGTGTCGCGGCTCGAGCGCTGGGGGCTGCCGGCCGGTGTGGGCCTTGGCGTGGGTGGCTTGTTGTGGGTGGTCCTCGCCGATTGAGGGGGCTGGCAGCTTGACCTTCGGGTCGGCGGAGAGGCTTTTGCGGACGTTCGCTCAGGCTGCTGAAATGCATCGAACCACTTTGCCTCAGGTTCGATTCGTCTTCTCTGACGCTCGAGGTCACGCACAATGTTGCGACCAGCCACACTCGGGTACGGGGGATGCAAATCAAGAAGGCAGCTCTCTTGCTGACGGGCCTCATCCTGATTGCACCTGGATGCGGCGCCCAGAATTGCGGGTGGTCGCGTGTCGATCATCGCGTGAGCTTTGATGCGTCCGGCGTTTGGAATCCTAATGTCTATCGCAGCTTGGTGGGGGCCCTCACTGTCGCGGAAATTGGCGGCGCGGTTTGGGAAGGCGCCGAAACGCGGTTGGGCAAGACAATGTGGCAGGGCATCGATTCGCAGATCATCGCCGGCGTAACGGCAAACGTCGGCAAGTTCATTTTTACGCGGGCGCGTCCGAGCACGACGGACAATCCCTGCCTGTGGTTCCAAGGGGGTTCCAACTACAGCTTTCCTAGCGGCGAGGCGTCGGTGGCCGCTGCGCTGGTGACTCCATACATGCTCGAATACGGCGACGAGAATCCTGCGACCTACGCTTTGATTCTCTTGCCGATCTATGTTGGCGCTGGGCGCATCAAGAATCAGGCGCATTGGCAAACCGACGTGCTCGCGGGCTGGGGCATCGGCGGCTTGTCCGGTTGGTATGCGCACGGCCGCAACGTGCCGATCATGGTCGAGTTGCTCCCTCACGGATTCGCGGTCGGGTACAAGGGTCAGTTCTAGCGTCACCTCGCGAAGATTCAGGTCGACCGCATACCGGGGTCAGGCCGGCTCACACCGCGCCGGTGGTGTTGACGTGCAGCGCGTACAGCGAGTGGCTGGCGGCCATGAACAGGCGGTTGTTCTTGGCACCACCGAAGCACAGGTTTGCGCAACGCTCGGGCAGATGAATGTGTGCGACGTCGCGACCGGCGGCGTTGTACACGCGCACACCATCGAGCTGGTCGAAGTCGGCGCCGCTGCTGCTGCCGAAACCGCACCACACGTGACCCGTCACGTCGACCTTGATGCCGTCGTAGGCACCGGGCCCCTTGGCGTCGACGAAGAGGCGCTTGTTGGCGAGCGCGCCGCCGGCAGCGACGTCGTATGCCCAGATCTTGCGATGCGGCACGCCGCGGCTTTCGACGACGTAGAGGATCTTCTCGTCGGGCGAAAACGCGAGGCCGTTGGGCGCCGCGAGGTCGTCGACCACGCGCTGCAGCTCGCCGCTGCGCGGATCGAGGCGATACACCGCCCACGGCGTTTCGCTCTCCGCGGGCTCGCCTTCCCAATGGCCGAGGATGCCGAACAGCGGGTCGGTGAACCAGATGCTGCCGTCGCGTGCACACACGATGTCGTTGGGCGAATTCAGCCGCTTGCCCTGCCAGCGGTCGGCCAGCACGGTGATCGAGCCGTCGTACTCGGTGCGCGAGACGCGGCGCGTCAGGTGCTCGCAGCCGATCAGGCGCCCCTCGCGGTCGCGTGCGTGGCCGTTGGCGTTGTTGGAGGGCGAGCGATAGACGCTGGTGCCGCCGGTGGTCTCGTCCCAGCGCAGGATGCGGTTGTTGGGGATGTCTGAGAACAGCAGATAGCGCCCGTCGCCGAACCACACCGGCCCCTCGGCCCAGCGCAGGCCGGTGGCGAGTTGTTCGACGCTGGCGCTGAAGATGCGCAGCTTGAGAAACGACTCGTCGAGCACTTCGACGGCCGGATCGGGGTAACGCGTGCTCGGTGTGAACGGCACGCGGATCTCGCTGCCGAACGTGGGGGCGTAGACGGGGCTGGGCATCGGATGCGCGGCGACGATGGCTCAGAGGCCCATCGTACGCGGCAGCCACAGGCTCAGCCAGGGGATGTAGGTGACCAGCATCAGCACGATGAACAGCGCCCCGAAGAAGGGCACCATCGCGCGCACGATGACGCCCATGCGCAGCTTGCTGATGGCCGAGCCGACGAACAGCAGCGTGCCTACCGGCGGCGTGATCAGGCCGATGCCGAGGTTGACCATCATGATCATGCCGAAGTGCACCGGGTCGACGCCCAGGCTCCTGACCACCGGCAGCAGGATCGGCGTCAGGATCAGGATCAGCGGCGCCATGTCCATCAGGCAGCCGAGGACCAACAGCATGATGTTGATCAGCAGCAGGATGACGTATTTGTTGTCGGCGATGTTGGTGAAGAAGGTGGTCACCTTGAGCGGGATCTGCATCAGCGCCATCAGGTAGCCGAAGCAGGCTGCGAAGCCCACCAGGATCATCACGATCGTCACCGTTTTCACCGTGCGGTGGACGAGCTTGGGCAGGTCGCGCCACTTGTAGTCGCGGTAGATGAACATCGTGACGAAGAACGCCCAGATCACCGCGATTGACGCGCTCTCGTTGGCGGTGAAGACGCCGGTGAGGATGCCGCCGAGGATGATGACCATCGTCATCAGCCCCCACATTGCTTCGATCGCGATCTTCACCGCCTGCCTGAAGGGAATGACCTCGCCCTTCGGATAATTCTCGCGCCGGGCGATCAGCAGGCACAGGATCGCCAGCGTCAGGCCGAGCAGCAGCCCGGGCAGCACGCCGGCCATGAACAGCGCCGCGATGCTGATCGTGCCGCCGGCAGCGAGCGAGTAAATCACCGCGTTGTGGCTCGGCGGGATCAGGATCGCCTGCACCGAGCCGCTGATCGTCACCGCGGTGGCGAACTTGCGCGGATAGCCCTTCTTTTCCATTTCCGGGATCAGCACCGAGCCGATCGACGCGGTGTCGGCCACCGACGAGCCCGAGATCGCTCCGAAGAACGTGCTGGCCATGATGTTCACCAGCGACAGGCCGCCGCGAATGAAGCCGACGAACACGCCGGCCAGCGCCACCAGCCGCCGCGCCATGCCGCCCTCGGCCATGATCGCTCCGGCCAGCACGAAGAACGGGATCGCCAGCAGCGAGAACTTGTTGACCCCGGAGGCGAGCTGGATCATCACCGCGTCCAGCGGGATGTCGATCCACAGCGCGCCGACCAGCGCGGCCAGACCGAGCGAATAGGCCACCGGCACGCCGGTCATCATCAGCACGAAGAAGCTGCCGAGCAGGACGAGCGTGTCCATCTCAGTTGATCCTGTCGCCGGGCATCAGTGGACCTCTCCGAAACGCACCACGTCACGCTGGCTCTGCGGGCCCCACACCATGTGCTCGATCACGAACAGCAGCGTCGCCAGCGACCCCAGGGGTATGGCGAGGTAGGTCACGCCCACCGGCAGCCACGGCAGCTCGGCGATGGTCTGCCCCATCGTCTCCAGGCTCAGCCGGGTGCCATACCAGACCACGAAGGCGCACACCAGCAGCATCAGACCCTCCACCAGCCGCGCCACCGCCCGCCGAAGTGCAGGCGGCAGCGGATCGGTGAACATCGCCACCGCGATGTGCCCGCCGGCGCGGTAGGCCGCTGCCGCCCCGACGAAGGTGAACACCACCATCAACAGGATCGCGATCGGCTCGGGCCACTGCGCACCGTACTGCAGCACGTAGCGCATGAACACGCCCACCGGGATGATGATCGACATCACCGTGATGGCGATGCCGGCGACCCAGATGCAGGCCAGGTACAGGGCGTCAAACGCGGCGGCCAGCGGGTGGCCGGCGCGTGGCGCAGGCGCGGTGCTCGTCACTTGACGTCGGCGATGCGCTTCATCAGGTCGGCGTACTGCGCGCCGTACTTCGCGCGCACCGGCGCGGTGGCCTCGTAGAACGGCTTGTTGTCCATCTCGATGAACTCGACGCCCTCGGCCTTGAGCTTGGCGGTGTAGTCAGCCACCGCAGCGTCCCACAGCATGCGCTGATCGAACTGCGCCTCGCGTGCCGCCTTCTTCACCTCAGCCTGGTCGGCCGGGGTCAGCTTGTCCCAGGTGACCTTCGACATCACCAGGATCTCCGGGATGATCAGGTGATTGGTCTGCGTGTAGTACTTGGCGCCGGCCTTGAAGTGGTTGGCGGTGTATAGGCTCGGCGGGTTGTTCTCGGCGCCGTCGATGACGCCGGTTTGCAGTGCGGTGAACACTTCGCCGTAACCCATGCTGATGCCGTTGCCGCCCATCGCGTTCATCGTGTCGACGAACAGCGGGTTGCCCATCATGCGGATCTTCTGGCCCTTCAAATCGTCGGGCTTGCGCACCGGTTTCTTGGTGTAGAGGCTGCGCGAACCGCCGTCCATCCAGGCCAGGCCGATCATCCTGGCCGGGCTGGCGCTGATCTTGTCGAGCAGTTCCTGGCCGATCGGCCCGTCGATGACCGCGCGCATGTGCTTGATGTCGCGGAACACGAACGGCATGTTGAACACGTTGACCTCGGGCACGATCGGCCCCAGCGGCCCGAGCGAGACGCGTGCGATCTGGATCGCGCCGACCTGGGTCTGCTCGATCATCGCCTTCTCGTCGCCGAGCACGCTGCCCGGGAACATCTGGAATGTGATGCGCCCGTTGGTTTGCGCCGCCAGCCGCTTGCCCATGTTCTCGACCGCCACCACTGTGGGGTAGCCCGCCGGGTGCACGTCGGCGGCCTTGAACACCATCTTGTCTTGTGCCTGAACGGCCCATGGTGCGGCGAGGGCGGCGGTCAGCGCCAGCAGCGCAGGGCGGCGTGCGATGTTCATGATCTGTCTCCTTGGTGTGGATGGGGTGGCAGTGGCGGTGCGCGAGACACGCATCAGTCGAACGGCCCGGTGCGCACGAACACACCGCCTTGGTAGACGGACGCGGAATCGTCCAGATCGATCGTCGGTTGTTTGGCTTCGAGCGCGGCGCGGAAGCGCTCGGAAGAGTCCTGCGGCCGGTAGCCGATGTGGCGCGCCGACGTGTTGTCCCACCACACGTTGGTGTTGTCGGACATGCCGTAGACGATGGCGTGCCCGAGCACTGGCGTGGTGAGGCAGGCCGTGACCAGGCGCTCGAGATCGTCGTAGCTCAGCCAGGTGGCCAGCATGCGGCGGTCTTTCGGTTCGGGAAACGACGAGCCGATGCGCAGGCACGCCGTCTCGATGCCGTAACGGTCGAAGTAAAAGCGCGACACGTTCTCGCCCCACGCCTTGCTCAGGCCGTAGGCGCCATCGGCGCGCGCCGGATCGCGCGGCGAGATGACCTCGTCTTGCCGATAGAAGCCCGTCACATGGTTGGAACTGGCGAACACGATGCGTTTGACCTTGTTCTTGCGCGCCGCCTCGTACAGGTTGACCACGCCCACCACGTTGGCCGCGAGCACCGGATCCCACGCCTGCTCGGTGCTGACGCCGCCCAGGTGAACGACCGCGTCCACGCCGTCGAGCAGGGCGAGCATCGCGGCGCGGTCTTCGAGCGCGGCCGGCCGCACCTCTTCGCCCGCCGCAGCGGCGCCGAGATCGTCTTTGTCGGAGACGCGCAACGTGGCGCACAAGCGCTTCAGGCGCGGGCGCAGCACGCGGCCCAGGCCGCCGGCGGCACCGGTGAGCAGCAAGCGGTTGAATGACATCGTCGCCTTGTGCGAGAGCAGGGTTGCCGGGGTTGCCGCAAGTTGTATGTTGTCGTACAACATGGTCGTCGAAGCGCTGCCGGCTGTCAACGCGGGCACGGGTTTCCACCGAAGGCACGATGCACACCGAGCTGTCGCCCCGCCGCCCGCGCACGCTGGCGCTTGAACTCGTCGATGCGCTGGGTGGCCGCATCCGCGCGGGCACGCTGGCCGCCGGCGACAAGCTGCCCACGGAAGCCGCGGTGATGGAGGAGTTCGGCGTCAGCCGCACCGTGGTGCGCGAGGCGATCTCCAAGCTGCAGGCCGCCGGCCTGGTGCACACGCGCCATGGCATCGGCACCTTCGTGATCGACGCGGCGCCGGTGCGCCGCGCCTTTCGCATCGAGGCCAAACACCTGGCGACGCTGAACGACGTGATCGCGGTGCTCGAGCTGCGCATCGGCGTCGAGACCGAGGCCGCTGCGCTGGCGGCGCAGCGCCGCAGCAAGGCCAACCTCACGCTGATGCGCCAGGCGCTCGACGACTTCGCGCGCGCCGTCGATGCGGGGCGCGACTCGGTGGCCGCCGACTTCCGCTTCCACGGCGAGATTGCGCGCGCCACGCAGAACGCGCATTTCGCCGGCCTGTTGACGACGCTGGGCACCAAGATCATTCCGCGCGCCCGGCTCGACCCTGCGGACGCGCTCGACGACGAGCGGCGCGCCTATCTGCGGCGCGTCCATGCCGAGCACGAGAGCATCTTCGATGCCATCGCCAACCAGGACCCCGACGCCGCACGCGCGGCGATGCGCACGCACCTGGCCAACAGCCGCGAACGGCGCCGCCGTGCCGGGCAGGGGGCCGAGTGATGAGCCAGCTTGTACGATGACTGATGACTGAGTCCGTGAATTGCACCCCTGGCGCGCACCGCCGACCTTCGCCGCACGGGCTGGCCGTAGAGCGAGCGGGCGGCGTTTGAGCGCGCTTCGCCGCCCGGCCGCGACAACGGCGAGAATTCGGCCACCGGGTTCAGACAAAAGGGGAGCGACTCGATGAAGCACAGGGTGTTGCAGTACGGCCGGCTGATGCCGTCGCTGGAAAAGCAGCTGGCCGAGGCGTTCGATTGGCACCGTCTGGTCGACGAGATCGATCCCAAGGCGTTTGTTGCGGCGCGCGGCCGCGAGTTCGTCGGCCTGGCCACGGCGGGGTTCGCCGACGCGGCGCTGATGGACGCATTGCCGTCGCTGAAGGTGATCTCCAGCTTCGGCGTCGGCGTCGACAAGATCGACCTCGCTGCCGCCGCCCAGCGCGGCGTCCCGGTGGGCAACACGCCCGACGTGCTGAACGATTGCGTGGCCGACCTGGCGATGGGCCTGATGATCGACGTCTCGCGCGGCGTCGGCGCGTCGGAGCGCTACCTGCGCGCCGGCTCGTGGCCCAAGGGCGCCTACCCGCTGCAGCGCAAGGTCAGCGGCAAGAAGCTGGGCATCGTCGGCCTTGGGCGCATCGGCCACGCCGTCGCCAAGCGCGCGCTGGCGTTCGACATGGACATCCGGTACCACAACCGGCGCCCGGTGATCGACACCTCGATCGCGCACGAGCCGTCGCTGGTGGAGCTGGCGCGCTGGTGCGACTTCCTGCTGACCATCGTGCCCGGTGGCGCGGCCACGCATCACCTGATCAACCAGGCGGTGCTCGATGCGTTGGGCAGCAAGGGTTTTCTGATCAACGTGGCGCGCGGCTCGGTGGTCGACGAGGCGGCGCTGGTGCGCGCGCTGGTGGAGCGCCGCATCGCGGGCGCCGCGCTCGACGTGTTCGCCAACGAGCCGCAGGTGCCGGCCGAGCTGATGGCGCTCGACAACGTGGTGCTGGTGCCGCACATCGGCAGCGCCACGGTGGAGACGCGCGCCGCGATGGCGCAGCGCGTGTTCGACAACCTGCAATCGTTCTTTGCCACCGGCAAGCTGGTGAGCCAGGCAGCACTGTGAGCCCCCACGCTTGTCGCTTCGCGCATGGGCTGCCCCCAGGCCCTTGGAGAGGGCCCCTTCAAGGCCCTCGGGGCTGGTCCGGCTTGGGGCGGCCCGGCGCCGGACCGATCGCGCTAAGGACAACCAGGAGCACGCCGTGAGAGAAAACCGCCTGCGCACGTTGTGGCAACAGAACCAGCACGCCATCAACGGCTGGCTGGCCATTCCCAACGGCTTCAGCGCCGAGGTGATGGCGCACCAGGGCTGGGACACGCTGACGGTGGACATGCAGCACGGCGTGATCGACTACGCGCAGATGGTGACGATGCTGCAGGCGATCAGCACCACGGCCACGGTGCCGATCGTGCGCGTGCCGTGGCTGGAGCCGGGCATCGTGATGAAATCGCTCGATGCCGGCGCCTACGGCGTCATCTGCCCGATGGTCAGCACGCGCGAAGATGCGCAGCGGCTGGTCTCGTACACGCACTATGCGCCGCGCGGCAGCCGCAGCTTCGGTCCGGTGCGCGCCAACCTGTACGGCGGCGGCGACTACGCCGGCAAGGCCAACGACACCATCGTGGTGTTCGCGATGATCGAAACCAAGCAGGCGCTCGACAACCTCGATTCAATCCTCTCGGTCGAAGGGCTCGATGCGGTCTACATCGGCCCGTCGGACTTGTCGCTCTCGCTCGGCTGCCGCCCGGTGCTCGACGACGTCGATGCGCCCGCCGCGCAGGCCATCGCCCACATCCTGGCGCGAGCCAAGGCGCACGGTGTGCGCGCCGCCGTGCACAACGGCCTGCCCGAGGTGGCCAAGGCACGCGCGGCGATGGGGTTCGATCTGGTGACGCTGAGCTCCGACGCGCGCATCCTCGCGGCCGGCTCGCAAGAGCTGCTGAAGGCGATGCGCGGCTGAGTCAGCGCGACGACACCCGCGGCGCGGCCGGGCTGCAGGCCAGCGCGGACGACACCGCGAGCAGCTGTGCCACCACGGCGACCGCGATCACCTCGGGCTCCTTGCCGACGATGCCGGGCATGCCGATCGGGCAGGTCATGCGGGCCAGCACGTCGCGCGCGATGCCACGCTCCTGGAAGCGATGCACGAAGCGCGCGCGCTTGGTCTTCGAGCCGATCAGGCCCAGAAAGGCGAAGTCGCCGCGGCGCAGGATCGCCTCGGTGATCTGCAGGTCGAGATCGTGGCTGTGCGTCAGCACGAGGAAGCAGCCGCCAGCCGGCGCGTTTGCGACTTCGGCCTCGACCGGCTCGACGCACAGGCGATCGATGTGCCCGGGCGAGGGTTCAGCCGGGAACTCGCTGTCGCGCTCGTCGATCCATTGCACGCGGCAGTCGATGCCCGCGAGCAG
>JBIODO010000099.1:0-11166 GCA_044445225.1 Burkholderiales bacterium | reverse complement strand
GGTAGTACGCGTACCAGTTGGCGTAGTTCTGCTGCACTGCTGCAGGTGACGCCGTCGTCACGGTCTGCAGCGTGAACTTGCTCGAACCCGGCGAGTTGCCGATGTTGCTCATGCACTCTTGGTAGAACGTGGTCGAGGTGATCACGCTGCTGTTGTTGTACGTCCAACCCATCAGCGGCTGGCTGCCGGTGTACGTGTAGTACGTGCTGTTGTTCAGCGAGCCCATCTGGCTCACGTACCAGCTGTTGTAGGTGCCGCTGCCTTGGATCGACGTGATGTTGACGGTGAGCACCTTGGTGCCCGAATTCCATGCCGTCACCGAGGCGGTCATGTGAATCGACCCGTCCTGCTGGTACGCCAGCGCGACCACGTCGCCAACGTTGAACGTCGTCGACCCCGAGTCCAGCGTGAAGGTCGCGCCGGTGCCCGTGGCGACCGCGTGCGAGGTGCTGCTCGTGCGAAGCGTGCCGGTGCCCTGGTAGGCGTAGCCCTCGCTCAGTGCGTTGGTGAAGCTCGCGTTGGGATAGGAGGTGCCGTCGGAATAGACAGGCGGGGTGTAAGCGTAGTTCGGATCGAACGCCAGCCCGTTGCACTGGGTCGACCAATAGCCGTACTTGCCGCTGTCGCTCATGTCGTCGGGCATGTAGGCACTGCCCATACTGCCCGAGTTGTCCAAGATGAACATGATGTTCGGCTTGGCCACGACGGTGGATGTGGTCGCCAGCGGCTGGTTGAAGATGTCGGTGACGGCGGCATGCACGTCGACAACGGTGAGCATCGACGCCATCAAGGCGGCGAGCATCCGTTTAGTGTGTCGGGCGACGTTCATGATTTCTCCTTGAGCGCAAGCGTTCTTTGGATCACAGGTTGACGATGGTTTCGGTGTAGGTCAGCGCGTTGCGGGGACCTTTGACGCGCACGACGATCCGATAGAAAGGCACCGGTGCGTTTTGTGCCTGCTGGATCTGCGTGAAGTTCTTTTCGCCCGCGCCCTGGTCAGTCAGGTGGCCCGCCTTGGGCGGCTGCGCGCAGCTGTTGGCCGGGTCGAGGTGGGAGATGCCCGCCGTGGCGCACAAGCGCGTGATCAACCAGTGCGCCTCGTAGCCCCGCAGATTGGGGTCGATGGTTTCGAACTTGATGGTGTCGTTCGGCCGCGTGGCGCTGTCGCACACGCCGCCTGCCGTTGCATAGGCGCAGCTGCCGTCGATGTCCCAGTTGACGAGCTTGCGGGCGTTGTCGGTGCCGCCGAAGCCGGTCATGTCGTAGTCGTCCTTGGCGTTGGAGAAGTAGCCCATGCCCGGGTCGTCGTTGAACCGGTTGGCTTCGCCGCCCTTGCCCACCAGGTAGTTGATGGCCATCTGCGTGGTGCGGTCGGCGACGATCGTGGTCGCTTTCTTGGCACTCAGGTTGCCCAGCACGATGGCGCCGGTGTCCACCGAGCGCACCAGCGCGGTGGCAGCCAGGGCCAGAGCCGTGAGCGTGATCAGCGCGAACAGCAGCGAGGCACCGGCCTCGCGTGCACCGGCCCGCTTGGCACCGGCTCGCATGAAGTGTGGGGATGTACGCATGCTCGCTCCACTCATGACCCGAGGTTCCACAGCATGTTGCGCAGCGGAACGGCGGTGTCGAACACCTTGTAGCGGTAGTGCTTCCACTCGACGAGCTGGCTCACCGGCAGTGGCACCTGGCAGGCCCCCGCGCCTGCGGCGCAAAGGGTGGCCGGCCCGCCCGGCACGGGCACATACGAAACCGCCACATTGGCGCCGACGTTCCATGTCGGCTCAGCGGTGGTGACCTCGTCCTTTTCTCGCTGGCCGCTGCGCGCGACCATGGCGATGCGCACCGACATCACCTTTTGCCAGTCGGCGTTGGTCACCGGTGTCGTGGTGTCGTAGGTGTCGACCACGCCGTCGTTGTCGTTGTCGCGGCCGTACAGCGCCTTCAGCAGCACGACGCCGGAGTTGAGCTGTTCGGCGTTGCCGATACCCTGGGGGGTCCAGGTGATGACCTGGAAGGTGTCGCTGTCGACGCCGAACACCATGCGGCGCACCTTGCCGAAGTTGACGAGGACATCGTTTTCCTTGAAGCCCCCCGGCGGCCACACGGACGACGCGGCCGCGTTCCAGGAAGAGGCGCTGCCCGAGGGGGCGCGCGGAATCTGCGCCGTGGTCATCGTGGTCGAGGGATCCGAGTTGTCGGGCTTGACGGTGAAGAACACACAACCTGAGTTGTCTGCCGCCCAGCTCATCGGAATCGCCAGGATCGTGTCGTCCTCGACGGCGCCGACCGACGAATCGACCTGGAAGTTGTTGGCCTGAACGGCTGTCACGGGCTTCGCAATCCGCGTCACGGCCGCGAAGCTCGTCTTGGTGCTGGTCAGCACCGCGATCTGGTCGCTGGGCGCCGATGCCACGGCGCTGCGGGTGATCTCTATCGGCGCCAGGTTCATCGCCGGCGCCGGCGTCGTGCTGCCGGCAGTGCCGTATTGGCCCTTGATCGGGCAGCCGAGGCCCTCGACCACGCCGGTCACACCGTAGCCGGCGCTCAACAGGTGGCGGCGCAGCGTGTGCAGCGCGACGGCCCCGTTGACCTGGGCATCGCTGCCGAACGTGGCGGTGCGTTTCTGGCCCTCGGCCACCGCGAACACTTGCGCGATGAAGTAGGTCGTGACCAGGCCGAGCAGTAACGCGACCATCAGCTCGACCAGCGTCATGCCGCGTTGCGCAGTCGATCGCGAACGGCTGCTGGAAGGTGCCAGGCGGAATGTGGTGTTCATGTGCTGGCCCGCTCAGATCGTCGAGGGAGAAATGTTGAACGTCGTGATGTACTTGTGGGCGGCGCCGTTGGGCAACGTCCAGCTCAGCTGGACGGTGACCTGCCCGAAATTCGCGTCCGCCGAATCGGTGATCGTCTCGTCGAACGACAGCTGGTCCAGCGTGCCCCCCGGCAAGGTGGCCTGCACCTTGGTCAGCCAGCCGTTGCAGGTGAGGTTGCCCGCGCAAGCGCCGGCCTTGTACTGCACGATGTTGGCCAGGGTCGCGGGAGCCGGCTTGCCCTTGTTCACGTCCGACCACATCAGCGTGGCGACCTCGTCGACCAGATTGGCGGCCTCGGCGCGCACCTTGCTGTCGGTTTGCGCCTGCACCATCGACGCCTGCAGGCCGACGATGCCGAGAATGCCGATAGCAAACAGCAGCACCGCCACCAGCACTTCGATCAACGCGAAGCCAGCGGTGTGGGCGCGGCGCGCACCGATGCCGGCTGCGCGATGGGATTGATGCAGTGTCTTCATGGATTCGTCCCTTGGTAACGCGGACTTCAGCTGCAAGCTGGATAGCCCGGCGGTGGCGGGGGGCACGCCCGCGGGTCATCGGCGGCAACGACCGGGTCGCACATGCGGATCTGCCCCCCCGCGGTGACGGCGATGTTCAGTCGGCGGGTCGTCGCATCGCCCGGGTTGCTGACCTTGATGCAGTAGAGGGGCGTTGCGTTCGAGATCTGGCCGTAGCCGTTGAACATGACCGTGGTGGCATTGCCACCGAGGGGGTCCTTGGCCAACACGCTGAGCCCGAGGGCGGTGTCGCCCGGCGGCCTGACGGCAACGAAGGTGTCGCGGTCGGTGGCGCACTTGCCTTCCGGCGAGGCCAGCGCCACCACCCAGCCCGAGCTGATGGACGACAACGCACAGCCGTCGGTCATCGACATCCCGTCGGCATCGGAGACCAGGAAGAAACCGACCGGCTGGTTGCGCCGCACCGCTTCGTTGCGTGCCTGCTGCATTCCAACGGAGATCGATTCCGCGGCGGTGCGCAGCCGCGAATTGCGGATCCAGGCGCCAGCGCTCGGCATCACCGCTGCCAGCAGAAAGCCCATGATCGTGATCGCGATGACGACCTCGATGATCGTGAAGCCGCGCTGTTTCATCATCGGCTCCATCAGTTGTCGCAAGCGCTGGCTTTGGTCATCCAGCACGTGGCCGACGCCGAGTTGCCGGCGAACTTGGTCGTGCCCTTGGTACCGACCTGATTCAGCGTGTACTCGTAGCCGGTGGTCAGGCCCCCGATGCCGGTAGCGGTCAGCGTGAAGGTCTGAGACGGCGCGGCACCGGCGGTGCAGCTGACGGTGAAGTACTTGCTGGAGACCGGAAACGCCGCGTAGCCCGGGAGCGTGGCGCACGTCGTCGTGTTGCTTGCGGTACCGTAGAACTTGTTGTCCTGGTAGTACTGCTCCATCTTCACCCGCATGTCGGCCAGCGAGGTGAACGCATCCGCGAGCTGTCCGCGGCGCGCGTAGGCCTGGTACGACGGCATGCCGATCGATGCCAGGATGGCCACCAGCGCCATCGCGACCACCAGTTCGATCAAGGTGAAGCCTGCGACGCGGCGGCGCGAAAGGGTGCTTGGATTCGATGTCATGCGCTGATCTCGCCTGTTAGATGACGTGGCAAGCCCACGTGGCGAATTCAGCTTGAGCCATGCACCGTCGAACGAACGGTCACAACCACGGTTCGGGTGCCTGAAAAGCGGAAGGAGTTGGCACTTCGCAGCACGCGTTGGCGGTCCGACGAATGTGCTTACAGATGGGCCGCGCCGCCCGTCTGAAACGCGCGACCGCTCATCGCGCCGTCAATACGTCACGCTTCGCGTGCGTCGGAGGCCGGCGTGTCGAGGTGGTGGATGTCGCCCCAGCCGACCAGCATCAGGCCTTGGTCGCCGTGCAGCAGCCGATTGATCGACGCGTTGTCCAACGTCCAGGTGCGTGGTGCGTCGAGCGCCATGCGGGTGGCCGCCCGGTACAGGCAGTCGAGCACGCCGCCGTGTGTCACCCACACAATCACGCGGCCAGCGTGTTGGCCGGCCAAGCGCTGCGCTACGCCGACGCAACGCTCGTAGAAGGCCGCCAGGCTTTCGCCGCGCGATGGCGCGAACACTGGGTCGCGGGCACGCCAGCGCGCTGTCTCGTCGGGCCAGTGGCGCGCGATGTCGGCGTAGGTGAAGCCCTCGAAGTCACCGAAGCAGCGCTCGCGCAAGCCGCGATCGGGCAGCACGCGCAAGCCTCGCGCAGCAGCCAGCGGCGCCGCGGTCTGCATCGCGCGCGACAGGTCGCTCGCCACGATGGCGTCGATCGGCTCGTGGGCCAGCGCTTGCGCCAACTGCTGCGCCTGCCAGCGGCCGAGTGCGTCGAGCGCGGTGTCGAGTTGGCCCTGCATGCGCATTTCCGCGTTCCACGCGGTCTGACCGTGGCGGATCGCGATGATGCGAGTGGCTTCGTTCAACGCCGGTTCAGCGCGCGTTCAACCACGCACCAGTCGGCGGTTGAGCGTGTAGGTGCCCGACAGCGTGGCCTCGCCGAGCACTTTGCCGGCCAACGCTTCGCGCACCTGCGCCCCGGTGAACGCGCTCTCCACCGGCAACCGGTCGACCGACACCGCGTACAGCGTGAACACGTAGTGGTGCACCAGCGAATCGTTGAACGGCGGGAACGGGCCGTCGTAGCCGAAGTACTGCCCCGCCATCTGCGCATCACCGGCAAACCAGCCGGTGTAGTCGTTCAGGCCATGTCGCGCACCGTGTCCGGCTGCCGGCCCTGGCTTGCCGCGCGCGGTGAAGCCGCGGCTGAACTGGCCCTCGCCGATGGCACCGAGGCTGGGCGCGATGTCGACCATCACCCAGTGGAAGAAGTCGACGCGCGGCAAGTCGGCAGGAACCTCGCGATCGCTCTTGTTGACGTCGTCGCCGCGGCTGGGCACATCGAAGTCGTGGCAGATCAACACCAGCGAGCGGGTGCCTGCAGGCAACTCGCTCCACGCCAGATGCGGGTTGAGGTTGTCCGAGAAGCCCACCCCGCCTCCCGTATCGATCTTGCCGGCTGCGTAACGCGCGGGGATCGCGTCGCCATTGGTCCAGCTGTCGCTCCACAACTTCATCGCGGCACTCGCTTTGTCAAACGCCCCAGACGATGGGCTCGCCGGCAGCGTGTGAGCGTTTCATCATTTCGATCATCGGCCACAAGCGCTGCTTGAGGCCGACGCCGCGCTCGCCATCGGCGCCGTCGGCCGGTGCCTGCGCTTGCGCCGCGGCCTGCTGCAGGGCAGCGATGGCCGCAGGCAGGTCCACAGCTTCGATGATGCCCTTGGCCGCCGGCTCGCGGCCGAGCAGCCCCATCAGCTGGTCGCCATGAGGCTGCAGCATGATCACGTCGCCCGCCGCCTTGCTCTTGAACTTGTAGATCATCGCTGCAGCGCGTCCGAGCCCTACTTGTACATGTAGCTGCGCTGGAACGGGAACATCGACTGCGCGCCGCGCATCGGCCCGTCATCCACGTTGCCGTTGGGCCGCGCGGCCAGCATCTGGTGCAGCGAGATCCAGCCACGCTCAAAGCTCATCGCCGAGCCGGCCAGATACAGCCGATAGGCGCGCACCACCTTCTCGCCGGCCACCTCGGCCGCGTGCGCCAGCCGCGACTCGAGCGCGTCGGACCACGCCCACAGCGTGCGCGCGTAATGCGGCCGCAGGTTCTCGACGTCCAGCGCCTCGAGGCCGCAATCGGCCATCTCGCGCAGCACGTGCGACAGATGCAGCAGCTCGCCGCCGGGGAAGATGTAGCGCTCGATGAACTCGCCGATGCCCGCGCCCAATTGCGAGTTGCGCGTGCCCCCGGCGGTGATGCCGTGGTTCATCAGCAGGCCTCCGGGTTTGAGCAGGCGGCGGATCTTGGCGAAGTAGGTGGGCAGCATCGCGCGGCCCACGTGCTCGAACATGCCGATCGAGGCGATCTTGTCCCACGGTTGGTCGTCAGGCAGTGCGCGGTAGTCGAGCAGCTTCATCTCCACGCGGCCCTGCAGCCCGCGCTCGTTGATGAGCTGGCTCACGTGCGCGTGCTGGTTCTTCGACAGCGTGATGCCGGTGGCCCTGACACCATAGTGCTCGGCGGCCCACAGCAGCAGACCGCCCCAGCCGGCGCCGATGTCGAGGAAGCGCTCGCCCTCGCGCAGCATCAGCTTGCGGCACACATGATCGAGTTTGGCCTCCTGCGCCTGCGCCAGCGGCATTCCGGCGTCGCGGTAGTACGCGCACGAGTAGACGCGCCGGGCGTCGAGCCACAGCGCATAAAAATCGTCGGACACGTCGTAGTGAAACTGCACCTGGCGCGCGTCGACCTCCGCGCTGTGGTGACCCACCGACTTGGCGTTGTGCAGCAACTGGCGCCACCATGACGAACTCGCGCCGCCCGCCGTGGGGTCGGTGGGGATCATCTGCGCCGCCGCCGACATGACGTCGCGCATGTTGCCGTCGATCTGCAGGCGCCCCTCGACGTAGTCACCCGCCAGCAGGCCCACCTGGCCTGCGGCCAGGTGCGCCAGCGGCGCCAGTTCGCGCACGGTCAGCGTCACTTCGGCGTCGGCGGCGCCCAACCGGCGCCCGCCGGGGAGCACGACGGCGGTGCTGGTTTGCAGGTTGGCAAACTTGCGTTCGATCAGGTTGTCGATGGGGTTCATGGCCACGCACGAAAACGACGGTCGAGGCGTGACTGTACGGTGAAATCGGACCCTCGCCATCCGGGGTCGACCGTACGCCAGCGCCGCATGGGGCGGCCCTGGCGAGCCGCTGCCCGTCAGCGCGACACGATGCGCAGGTGCCGTCCGTCGAGCGCCTGGCTGCGCAGCCGTTGCTCGAAGCTGAACGCATCGAGCGCAGGGGCGAACAGGAAGCCCTGCAGCTCGTCACAGCCCTCTTGCGCCAGAAAATGGCGCTGCGGCTCGGTTTCCACGCCCTCGGCATTGACCTTCAGGTTCAGCGCCCGTGCCATCTGGATCACGGCGCGCACGATCGCGGCATCGCTGTCGTCGCCGGGCAGGCTGCGGATGAAGCTCTTGTCGATCTTGAGCTTGCCGATCGGAAACCGCTTCAAATAAGCCAGGCTCGAGTAGCCGGTGCCAAAGTCGTCGATCGCCAGCTTCACGCCGAGTTGCGACAGCGCGTACAGGCGCAGCAGCGCCTCGCCGGCGTCGCGCACCAGGATCGATTCGGTCAGTTCCAGCTCGAGCAGCGCACCGGGCAGGTCAGCGGCGGCCAGCGCCGCAGCCACGCGGTCGACGAAGTCTGCCTGCTGAAACTGCAGCGCCGACACGTTGACCGCGACCTTCAATGGCATGCCCGCGCTGCGCCAGCTCGCCGCCTGCCGCACCGCCTGGCCGAGTACCCAGTCGCCCAACGCGATGATGAAACCCGATTCCTCCGCCACGGCGATGAATTGCGTGGGCGCCACCTCGCCCAGCTCTGGATCGCGCCAGCGCAACAGAGCTTCGGCACCGACGATGGTGTGTCCGTCGATGCCGAGCTGCGGCTGGTAGGTGATGCGAAAGCGCTGCGCGGTCAGTGCCTGGCGCATCGCGTGGTCCAGACGCATGCGGGTGCGCAAATCGGCGTCGTGGCTGGGCTGGTGAAACCGAAATGCCGCGCGGCCACCTTGTTTGGCGCGCTGCATCGCGGTCTCCGCATGGCGGATCAGCTCGCCGCTGTGGCCGCCGTCGCTCGGGAACAGCGTGATGCCGATGCTGCAGGTCAGCGTGAACTGGCTGCCGTCGATCGCGTAGCCGCGGCCGGTGACGTCGAGCACGCGAGCGGCCGCCGCTTCGGCGCCGCGCTGGTCAGAGCCGTGCACCAGCAACGCAAACTGGTCGCCGCCCAGGCGGGCCAGCAAGTCGCCTTGCCGCAGACAGGTCTTGATGCGTTCACCCACCTCGATCAACACGCGATCGCCGACGTCGCTGCCCAGGCTGTCGTTGATCTGCTTGAAGCGATCCAGGTCGAGCAGCAGCAGCGCGAAACCGGCGCCGTCGCGCCGCGCGTGTGCCAGTGCCAACTCCAGCGCGTCCCCCAGGTGCCGGCGGTTGGGCAGCCCGGTCAGCGCATCGGTGGTGATCAGCGCCTCGATGCGCCGGTCGGCCCTGACCAGCTCGGTGCGGTCGCGAAACGCCCACACGCGCCCGATCGGGCGCCCGCGGCACATCTGGGGCTGCGTCACCATTTCCAGCGTGCAGCCCGACAGCAGCTGCAGCGTCTGGGTGTGGCGCATCAGTGCCGATTCCTGCAGCGCCGCGAGCTGGCGCTGATAGACGCGGCCGTCGCTGACGCTGCGGCGCATCCAATCGAACACCGCGTCGTCGTGGGAACCGGTCAACAGATCCTTCGGCAAACCCCAGATCGCCGCGAAGCGCTGGTTGAATGCACGGATGCGGCCCGCCAGGTCGGTGACCAGGATGCCGTCGGCGGTGGATTCGAGCGTCGCCTGCAGCTCCGCCAGCAGAGTCTCGCGGTCGAGTTGTTCACGCAGCTGTTCGCTGCGGTCGCGCACCACCACCAGGTAGTGCGTGGCTTTGGCGGCACCCCAACTCAGTGGCGAGATGCGCCGCATCACGTGCAACAGGCGCTCATCGGCGGTCATCGCCATCGCTTGCGACTGCAACTGCCCGGTGTGGCCTGCCTTCACGTCGTTCCAGAAAGCCACGTCCTCGGGGCTACCGATCAGCGCCGTGGCGCCAATGGCCGGCAAGTCGGCCTCGTTCAGCGCCAGCAACTCCAGCGCGGCGCGATTGATGCCTGCCAGTTTGAGGTTGCGCGCGTCGACGATCCATGCCGGGTCGCCCAACGCATGCAACATCGCCAGCCAAGCCGGCAGTCCGCCACGGGCCCCGGACGCACGGCCGCGCACCGTGCGCGCGCCGTGCTCGACGCTCAAGCGGCGATCTCCTGTCCGAAGTCCGACCGCGGCGGCAACGCCGGCTCGAAGAAATAGATCACGCGCTGCTGCGGCGCCAGGTAGTGCAGCGCGTCGTCGGGCAGCTGCTGCGCGCGCAGGCTGCGGCGAATGCCCAGGTCAGAGTGCTGCTCCAGGTTGAGGTGCAGCGCCTCGTCGGCTGGCATCTGCGGGTCGAACACCAGCACCCGCGGCTTCAACGGGCGCGTGGAATTGACGTTGGTGACCAGCGCAAAACGCTCGTCGGTGAGCTGCACCACCGAGCCCGGCGGGTACACGCCCATCATGCGGATGAACGCATTGAGCATCGAAGCGTCGAACTTCGAGCGCGTCTGCGCGAAGATCAGCGACAGCGCCTCGTGAGGCGTCAACGCGTGCGCCGGCAGCGCCGGGTCGCACAGGTTGTCGTAGCGGTTGACCAGCGCCACGATGCGCGCGGC
This sequence comes from Burkholderiales bacterium, assembly GCA_044445225.1. Lineage (GTDB taxonomy): Bacteria > Pseudomonadota > Gammaproteobacteria > Burkholderiales > Burkholderiaceae_C > JAEUPI01. The sequence continues at coordinate 967 of JBIODO010000099.1, read as the reverse complement.
CGCGTGCATGCGGTCGACGTTGAGCTTGTTCGGAAAGCCCGAGCCGTCGGCCATCTCGTGATGCTGGCCGATCACCAGCAGCGCGCCGGGATTCAACCCCATGCGCTTGCCCATCGCCACGCCGCGCATCACATGCTCGCGGTACAGCGTCTGGTCGCCCGGCGACGCCTGTGCATCGGGCTGGCGCACACGCTCAGGCAACTCCAGCTTGCCGATGTCGTGCAGCAGGGCACCCACGCCGACGTCGAGCATCTCGTCCTCGCAGAAGCCGAACACGCGGCCCATCAGCAGCGAGATCACGGCCACGTTCAGCGCGTGCGCGGTGGCCCGATCGCCCCTGGCGTCGGTCAGCACGCGGATGCACAACTCGCCGTCGATCAACATCTTGTCGAGCAGCGCGCGGGTCAGGCCCTCGGCGGCGTGGCGTGCCGCCTCGGGTTGGCTGAACGCGCTGTCGGTGGCCGCCTTCAACGACTTGGCGGCCTCGCTGTACTGCCGTGCGCACTGACGGCTGGCCTCGCGCTGCGCTGCAAGCTGAGCGCGCCGTTCTTGTGCGCGCACCGCGGCCTCGATGCTGTGCATTGCAGAACCCGTCGAAGGCGCTGCCGTTTTCTCGATTGCTTTGCCGGCGGCGGCGGTTTCGGGTGCGATGTCGTTTGCTTCCGCGTGCGCGGCGAGCTCCGAGCCGGGCAGCTCGTGCACAGCCTGCACAGAGGCCTCGTCGTTGGCCGCCGTGCCAGGCGTTGCGTCATCGCTGTCGAGCGCGCTCTTCTCCGCGCTCCATCGCACCTGCTTCAGGCCGAGGCCGCGAATGGTCTCGATCTGGTCGGGCGAGGTCAGCTTGAAGCTCGACAGCGCGAACGGATGAGCCCACCAGCGCAGATCGAGGTGCACAAACATTCCAACACGCAACTCATCGACGGCGATCTTGGCCGACATCTCATCCGTCCCTTCAGCGGGCGCTCTG
>JBIODO010000098.1:0-11212 GCA_044445225.1 Burkholderiales bacterium | reverse complement strand
GCGCAGCACGGCGCGCGAAGGGTTCGGCACGGGGCTCTGGCCTGAAGAGAGGTGTAGCGCGTCGCGGCGCTGCTGATCCCGATGCATCGCGTCTCCTTGCCTTCGTTGTGGTCGCGCACTGTCCTGATTGCTCAGAAGTTGTGGAAGCGTTGGTCGAGATCGATCCGCATAGCGCATCTCGCGTGCGTCGTTCTCTCATGACAAAGCGTAGGGGCCGCCTGGCCGCGAGTCGTCAGCGAACCGTCGTCATTCGGTCAGTTTTCCGTGTTGCGCCGCCAGATCAGCTCAAAGCCGTCACCACTTCGAAGCCGGCAGCGCTCTCGAAATCGCGCGGTACGACGTAGCGCGTCTGGCTTTTTCGCGCCGGCTGTGTCGACGGCGACAGAATCAGGCTAAGCAAGCGCTTCGGCGCTGATGACTCTGGCAAGCCTGCGCGTCACGGTGCAGACGACGCGCTGGCCCAAGCGCTTGATCGCTTTGACCGTTGGCTTGCCCTGAGCTGGTGGTGGAAGTGGAAACTGCGACGTGCGCAGGATCAGTTGGCGCGCGCACTGAGTTCGCATGGCGAGGACTCATTTCACGCGGCCTCCGCCACGCTGGCCGTAAAGCGCGCACGGTTCGCCTTGGACTACGGGCGCGGCGCGAAACCTGAAGTTCAGCAGGTGATACGCCGAGCCGAAGAAGCCGGCATACCGAAGCACGAACTGCGGCTCATGGTCATGAATGTGGACCTGCGCGCAAGGAAGGATGGACGTGTCTATGTGCGTCGCGGTTGGTGGCTAACCTTGTTGGCCTGGGTATCGCGCCTGATGGTGATTGCTGCGATGGCCTACATGACAGCCCGCATCCTTGCAGTGCCGGCTGCCTGGCCGGTGAAGCTCTTGCTTGTGTGTGCGTTCGTGGTGTTCTTCGGCCTGATCGCCTATGTCTGGGATCTGTTTGGCATCCGGGCGGTACGGGCCAATCGAACCGTCGGCCGCCTTGTCGAGGCTGTCGCACAAGTCCAGGCGACCTCGGACAAGAACGTAGTCACTCCGCTTCGTCGTAGCCAACGATGACCGGACGTTCGAAAGCGCCAGACGACTGAAGGGAAGCGTTTCTGAACTAAGTTCAGTTGGCCACGTGGTGGCTTTCCGAACTTAATTTCTCGTTTCCGAACTTATTTATTCCCTACCAAGCACCCTAGGTGCGCCTACTCGACAGTCACGCTCTTGGCCAGATTCCTCGGCTTGTCCACATCCGTGCCTCTGGCCACGGCGGTGTGATACGCCAGCAACTGCAGCGGCACGACGTGCAGGATCGGTGACAGCGCGCCGTAGTGCTCGGGCAGGCGGATCACGTGGACGCCGGTGCTCGACTCGATGCGCGTGTCGGCGTCGGCAAACACGTAGAGCTGACCGCCGCGCGCGCGCACCTCCTGCATGTTGCTCTTGAGTTTCTCGAGCAGGTCGTCGGCAGGCGCCACGGTGACCACGGGCATCTCGGCATCGACCAGCGCCAGCGGGCCATGCTTGAGCTCGCCCGCCGGGTACGCCTCGGCATGGATGTAGCTGATCTCCTTGAGCTTGAGCGCACCTTCGAGCGCGATCGGGTAGTGGCGGCCGCGCCCGAGGAACAACGCATGCTGGCGCGGCACGAACGCCTCGGCCCAGCTGATGATCTGGGGCTCCAGCGCCAGCACCGATTGCACGGCCGACGGCAAGTGGCGCAGGTTGCGCAGCGCCGCCTCCTCGCCAGCTTCAGCCAGCTTGCCGCGAAACTTGGCCAGCACCAGCGTCAGCAGGAACAGCGCCACCAGCTGCGTCGTGAACGCCTTGGTCGACGCCACGCCGATCTCCACACCGGCGCGCGTGATGAACGCCAGCTTGCACTCGCGCACCATCGCGCTGGTGGCCACGTTGCAGATGGTCAGCGTGCGCTCCATGCCGAGGCTGCGCGCGTGCTTGAGCGCCGCGATCGTGTCGGCGGTCTCGCCGCTCTGGCTGATGGTGACCACCAGCGTGCGCGGGTCGGGCACGCTTTCGCGGTAGCGGTACTCGCTGGCGATCTCCACCGTCGTCGGCAGGCCGGCAATCGCCTCCAGCCAGTAGCGCGCGGTGCTGCCCGAGTAGTAGCTGGTGCCGCAGGCAAGGATCAGCACGCGGTCGACACCGTCGAACACCTTCTTGGCGTGGTCGCCGAACAGCGACGGGTCGAGGCCGCCCACGCCGTCGAGCGTGTCGGCGATCGCGCGCGGCTGCTCGAAGATCTCCTTTTGCATGTAGTGGCGGTAAGGGCCCAGCTCCGCGGCGCCGGAGTGCGCGCGCACCGTGCGCACCTCGCGCTGCACGCGCTGGTAGCTGCCGTCGCCCTGGCGCGACACGATCCAGTGCTTGCCCATCTGCAGATCGACCACGTCGCCTTCTTCGAGGTAGACGATCTGGTCCGTCACGCCGGCCAGCGCCATGGCGTCGGAGGCCAGGAAGTTCTCGCCTTTGCCCACGCCCACGATCAGCGGTGAGCCTTCGCGCGCACCCACCACGCGGTGCGGCTCGTCGCGGCAAAATACCGCCAGCGCAAACGAGCCCTTCAAGCGCAGCGCGGCGCGCTGCACCGCATCGAACAGATCGCCGTCGTACAGGTGGTTCACCAGGTGCGCCACCACCTCGGTGTCGGTCTGGCTCTCGAACTTGAAGCCTTTGGCGACGAGCTCGGCGCGCAACTCGTCGTGGTTCTCGATGATGCCGTTGTGCACGAGCGCGATGCGGCCGCTCGAGAAATGCGGGTGCGCGTTGTGCACCGCGGGCGCGCCGTGGGTGGCCCAACGCGTGTGCGCGATGCCGGTGCCACCGGCGATGTGCTCATGCGCCACCTGCGCGTCGAGCTCGGCCACGCGCGAGGTGCTGCGCGTGCGGCGCAGCTCGCCTTGTTGATGCACCGCCACGCCGCATGAGTCGTAGCCACGGTATTCAAGCCGCTTCAGACCCTCGACCAGGATCGGAACGATGTCCCGGGTGCTGACGGCGCCGACGATTCCGCACATGGATACATGCCTCTGGGGTTGCGAAGTGACGCGATGCTAGTGACATCGCGATGGCATAGGCTTTCTCTTTTTCTGAGCGCTTGCAATATTTGCCACATGCAGTCATAGTCAAACGTATTTCATTCATCAACACGCATATTTTGCAATAAATGGATCACTCAATCCCCTTGGATGAGGTGGATCACCGCCTCCTGGCGCTGCTGCAAGACGACGCGTCGCGCTCGAATCAGGCGCTGGCCGAGGCTGCGCACGTGTCGCCCGCCACCGCGTTGCGGCGGGTGCGCCGGCTGCTCGAGCAAGGCGTGATCGAGCGCCAGATGGCAATCGTGTCTGCGCAAGCTTTCGCCGGCGGGCTCACCGCGATCGTCGAGGTCACGCTGGATCGACAAGGCGCCGAGCGGCTCGATGCGTTCGAGGCCCGCGCGGTGGCCGAGGCCGCGGTACAGCAGTGCTACCGCGTGAGCCCGGGGCCCGATTGCGTGCTGGTGGTGTGGGTGCGCGACATGCCTCACTACAACGCGCTGGTTCAGCGCCTGTTCACCGAAGACGCCAACGTGCGCAACGTGAAGAGCTACTTCGCGACGCGGCGCGCCAAGTTCGAGCCGCGCATCGACCTCACGCCGCCTCGCCCCGCGCAGCCACCGCCGACGTCGCCGTCGCCGTCTTCAGCAACACCAGGCCCTTGAGGTATTCACCCTCGGGGAATTCGATCGTCGTCGGGTGGTCGCAGGCGGCCTCCAGGCGCTGCACGATCGCGGCATTGACGCCGGCATCGTGGCCCGCGCCGGCCACGATCTTGTGGAACAGCTCGGCGCCGACGCCACCCGAGCACGAGAAGGTGAACAACACGCCACCGGGCGCCAGCAGCCTGAGCGCCAGGCGATTGATGTCCTTGTAGGCGCGCGCGGCGCGCTCGGCATGCGCGGCGCTCGGTGCGAACTTAGGCGGGTCGAGCACGATGGCGTCGAACTGTTCACCGGCCTTCAGGCGATCGCGCAACGTCTGGTTGACGTCGGCGTCCACGTACTCGGCCTGGCGATCGGCAAACCCGTTGCGCGCCACGTTGGCCTTGGCCGCCTCGAGCGCCGGCGCCGACGAATCGACGCTGACCACGTGCTGCGCGCCGCCGGCAAACGCGGCCACGCTGAAGCCGCCGGTGTAGCAATAGCAGTTCAGTACGCGCTGGCAACCGAGTTGCCGCACCCAAGACGCGAACGAGCGGCGGTTATCGCGCTGATCGAGGTAGAAGCCGGTCTTGTGGCCGTGCGCCACGTCGAGTGCCAGCGTCCAGTCGTGCTCGCGGATCACGAGTTCGGTCGCACCCTCGCCGCCCATCCAGCCGGTGCGCGATGCCAGCCCCTCGAGCGTGCGCACGCCGGAGTCGGAGCGCTCGTACAGGCGAGTCAAGCCCGACACGCGCAACAGCGCATCGGCAATCGCATCGCGCCAGCGCTCGACGCCGGCGGCCAGGAACTGCACGCTCAACACGTCGGCATAGCGGTCGACGATCAAGCCCGGCAGCCCGTCGGCCTCGCCGTGCACCAGGCGCATGCCGTCGCTGGCGATCGGCAAGCGGCCGCGCAACGCGATCGCCGCGCCCAGACGCCGTTCGAAGAACGCCGCATCGATGCGCTCGGCCTCGTCGAAGCTCCACGCGCGCACGCGGATCGACGAGCGCGGGCTGTACGAACCCCAGGCGAGAAACTGCCCGTCGTGCGCCTGCACGCGCACCGTCTCTCCGGAATCGGCGCCGCCTTTGTCGATGCTGCCCTCGAACACCCAGGGGTGGCGGCGCAGCAGCGAGCGCTCCTTGCCTTCGCGCAGGCGCACGAGTTTCATCGCCGCACCTTGGCGCGCGGATGCGCCGCGTCGTACACCCGGGCCAGATGCTGATGATCGAGCTTGGTGTAGATCTGCGTCGTCGTGATGTTGGCGTGGCCGAGCAGCTCTTGCACGGCGCGCAGGTCGCCGCTCGATTGCAGCAGGTGCGAGGCAAAGCTGTGCCGCAGCATGTGCGGGTGCACGTGCGTGGGCAGCCCGGCGGCGCGAGCAAGCTGCGCAAGCCGCGCACGCACCTGGCTGGCCGACAGCCGCCCGCCGTGCCGGCTGATGAAGAGCGCTGGTTCGTCGCCGCGCGTCATCGCCGCGCGCAACTGCAGCCAGCGCTCGAGCGCCGCGGCGGCGGCGCCGCCCACCGGCACGCTGCGCCGCTTGCCACCCTTGCCGAGCACGTGCGCGCTGCGATCGGCGAGATCGATCCATCCGCTGGACTGCGAAGAGGCCACGGCGTCGAGCGCCACCAACTCGCCGATGCGCAGGCCGCAGCCATACAGCAGCTCGACCACCGCATGGTCGCGCGCGCGCAGCGCCTCGTTGCCGTGGCCGACACGAGGCTGGCCACCTTGATCGGCCAATGCCACCGCCTGGTCGACCGACAATGCCTTGGGCAGCGGCTTGGGCGCCTTCGGCGCATGCAAACCGTCGAGCGGGTTGTGGCTCACCTCGCCGCGCTGGCCCCACCAGCGGTACAGGCCTCGCCAGGCCGACAGCACGAGCGCGATGCTGCGCGGCGCCAGCTGCTGCGCGCGCAGACCGGCCATCCAGCGCCGCAGGTGATGCACCTGCGCCTCGCGCAGCGCCACGCCATCGGCGAGCGCAGCCGCGCCCAGCTGCGCCAGGGCAGCGCGATACAGCGCGAGCGTGCGCGCCGCCAGATGGCGCTCGACGGCCAGGTGCTGCAGGTACGGCTCGATGTCGGCGTCGGGCACTGTGCAACACCTCGTCGCGCCCACCGTCAGAACGGCGGTAGCAGCCGCGACAGGCCGGCGCTCGCGATCTCGCCCAGGCGCGCGAGAAACTCGGTGCCCATGTCGGCGCTGTAGCGGGTGGGGTCGGGCGAGCCCAGCACCAGCAGGCCGAAGGCGCTGGCCGAGTCGCTGTGGCGCAGCGCGATCATCGCCAGCGATGCCACCGAGTCGGGCTCTTCAAGCCACTGGCAGGCCTCGAAGCCCGAGTTGGCGCCGCAGTACGGCGCGTGCAGGCTGGCGGCGAACGTGCGCAGGTCATCCGTGGCGCCCTGCGCGAAGCGCAACACCGCGAACGGATCGGCGGCGCCCCACACGCGCAACGCCGCGCGCGGCACCATGAACTCGTGCTTGATCTCGCGCACGATCACCTCGGGCAGGTCGCCCGCGTTGGGCGTGAGCAAGATGGCGCGCGTGAAGCGATGCAGCCGATCGGCGATGGCCTCGTTGTCCTGGCCGGCGCGGATCATCTCGATGATCTTGTGCTCGAGCCCTTTGATCTTTTCGCGCAGCATCTCCATCTGCCGCTCCTGCAGCGAGACGGCGCGCATGCCGTGCGGGCTGGTCAGGCGCACGGCGGCCAGCGCCTCGGCGTGGCGCTCGAAGAAGCCCGGCGTGTTGATCAAGAAGCGGGCGATCTCGCCTTCGCTGACGCCTGGGATGCTCATAGGTCGATTTCTCCTTCAAACACCGTTTCGGCCGGCCCGCTCATGATCACGCTGGTGTCGTCTCGCGGCCACTCGATGGTCAGCACGCCGCCGCGCGTGTGCACGTCGACCTGGGTATCCAGCCAGCCCAGCCGCACGCCCGCCACCACCGCGGCGCAGGCGCCGGTGCCGCAGGCGAGCGTTTCGCCCGCATGGCGCTCGTACACGCGCAACGCGATCTGCGAACGCGACCGCACCTGCATGAAGCCGGCATTGACCTTGCGCGCAAACCGCGGATGCGACTCGATCCAGCGGCCGAGTTCGGGCACCGGCGCGGCGGCCACGTCGTCGACGCGCTGCACCGCGTGCGGATTGCCCATCGACAGCACCGCCACCTCGACGGCGCGGCCACCCTCGAGCTCGAGCGGCCACAGCTCGAAGCGGCCCAAGGGGCGTGGCGTCAGGCCGCTGCTGTCGAATGGCAACGCGTCGTGCGCAAACTGAGGCAGCCCCATGTCGACGGCGACGCGACCATCGCCTTGCAAGCGCAGCTCCAGCACGCGGTTCATCGTCTCGACGCGGATCGTGTCGCGCGCGGTCAGGCCCTTGTCGCGCACGAAGCGCACGAAGCAGCGCGCGCCGTTGCCGCAGTGCTCGACCTCGTCGCCGGTGTTGTTGAAGATGCGATACCTGAAATCAACGCCCGGCCGTGGCGATGGCTCGACCAGCAGGATCTGGTCGGCGCCGACGCCAAAGCGCCGGTCGCCCAGGCGACGCAGCTGCTCATCGGACAATTCGATCGCGGCGCGCGTCGCGTCGAGCATCACGAAATCATTGCCCGTGCCCTGCATTTTGGTGAAGCGCAATCGCATGCGGGATTATGGCGCCCGGTGCACCGCGCTCTGCTTCAATACAGCGGCGGCTCTCCCGGTGGCCGCGTCTTGAAGCGCTTGTGCACCCACAGGTATTGCTCGGGCATGCGCCGCACTTCCTGCTCGATCCACTGGTTCATGCGCAACGTGTCGGCGACCGCATCGTCGCTCGGATAGTCGGGCAACGGATCGAGAAAGCGTACACGGTAGCCCTGGCCCCGCGGCAAAACTTCGGCCACCACCGGCTGCACCACCATGTCGAGCGCGCGCGCCAGGCGCGACGGCGCCAGCAGCGTGGCCGCCGGCACGCCGAAGAACGGCACGAACGCCGCGTCGCGCTCGCCGAAGTCCATGTCGGGCAGGTTGAAGAAGCAGTAGCCCTCGCGCACCTTGCGCATCAACGTGCGGGCGCTCTCGTAGCGCGAGTAAAGCTCGCCGCGGCCGAAGCGCAGGCGCTTGCGCAGGATCACGTCGTCGAACACCGGATTGCTCGCCGGCATATAGACCGAGACCACCGGCCGCGACTGGAACAGCTGCACCGCCACCGCGGCGATGTCCAACGCAACGAAGTGCGGCACCAACCACATCACCGGCCGCCCGCTGCGCTCGGCGAGCGCGACGTCGCCTTCCACCTGAATCATCCGCATGAGCCGCTCGCGGCTCGCATACCAGTTCAGGCCGTACTCGAGCAGGCTGCGGCCGACCAGTGCGAAGTGTTCGCGAGCGATGTCGCGCCGCTGCGCCTGCCCGAGTTCGGGCAGGCACAGCTCGAGGTTGCGCAGCGCCACCGCGCGCCGGCGGCCGGCCAGGGCCCACATGAGCCCCCCGATGCCGCGGCCGAGCCACGCCAACAGCGGCAGCGGCAGGCGGCTCAGCAGCCACAGGATCGCCAGCAGCAGCGGCGTGAACAGCCTGGCCATCCAGCGCCGCCGGCGCCCGCGGCCGGCATCGCGGGTGCGGCATTGCCCCGCGCAAGGCGGCACGAGCCGGCACGACCACCGAAACAGGGCATCGAAGCTCGGGTCATCGTTCCTATAATCGCGTCGTCGCCGAGTTATTGAACTACTTGCGGGGCGACGCGTGGCGGGCCCTCGGGCCCAAGGCGCCGGGCCGACAAGGCTCCACAAGTTCCGCTAAAGCGTTCGCCGCACGTTCTCCACAAATGGGCCGGCAACGCAGGTTGCCAATGTCGGCATGCATGAATGCAGGAGTGTATTGAAGTGGCGAACGACTTTCTCTTCACGTCCGAATCGGTTTCCGAGGGCCACCCCGACAAGGTGGCCGATCAGATCTCCGATGCGATCCTCGATGCGATCTTCAAGCAGGACCCGCGCTCGCGCGTGGCCGCCGAAACGCTGACCAACACCGGTCTGGTGGTGCTGGCCGGCGAGATCACCACCAACGCGCACGTCGACTACATCCAGGTGGCGCGCGACACCATCAAGCGCATCGGCTACGACAACACCGAGTACGGCATCGACTACAAAGGCTGCGCGGTGCTGGTGGCCTACGACAAGCAGAGCAACGACATCGCGCAGGGCGTGGACCACGCCAGCGACGATCACCTGAACACCGGCGCCGGCGACCAGGGTCTGATGTTCGGCTACGCCTGCGACGAGACGCCGGAGCTGATGCCCGCGCCGATCTACTACGCGCCCCGCCTGGTCGAGCGCCAGGCGCAACTGCGCCGCGACGGCCGCATGCCCTACCTGCGCCCCGACGCCAAGAGCCAGGTCACGCTGCGCTACGTCGACGGCACGCCGCACTCGATCGACACCGTGGTGCTGTCGAGCCAGCACGCACCGGAAATGAGCGACGGCAAGAAGATGAAGCCCGAGTTCGTCGAGGCGGTGATCGAGAACATCATCAAGCCGGTGTTGCCCAAAGAGTGGCTGAAGAACACCCGCTACCTGATCAACCCGACCGGCCGCTTCGTCATCGGCGGCCCGCAGGGCGATTGCGGGCTGACCGGCCGCAAGATCATCGTCGACACCTATGGCGGCGCCTGCCCGCACGGCGGCGGGGCATTCTCGGGCAAGGACCCGAGCAAGGTCGACCGCTCGGCCGCCTATGCGGCGCGCTATGTTGCCAAGAACATCGTCGCCGCCGGCATCGCGCGGCAATGCCAGATCCAGGTGGCGTACGCCATCGGCGTGGCTAAGCCGATGAACGTGACCGTCTACACCGAAGGCACCGGCAAGATCAGCGACGAGCGGATCGCCGCGCTGATCAACGAGCAGTTCGACCTGCGCCCCAAGGGCATCATCCAGATGCTCGACCTGCTGCGCCCGATCTACGAAAAGACCGCGGCGTACGGGCACTTCGGCAGGGAAGAGCCCGAGTTTTCATGGGAGCGGACCGACAAGGCCGCGCAGCTGAAGGCCGCGGCAGGGCTGTAGCCGACGCCGCTGACTTGCCTGACGGGCGACGAAGGTCGCCCGTTGTTGTTTTCGGCCTCGCGCGGCGCGCATTGCGATCACCGTGTATCGTGCGCACAGCATTGCCCACAAGCACGGAGGCAGGCCTTGGAGACAACAACCGCAGTCGAGTCCCCCGGGGTGAGTCCGGGCGAGCCGATCGACGGCTCGCAATCCAAGAACTTCCGCTTCTTCGACAACCGCCAGAAGTACCTGCTGTTCGTCACCACCTGCAGCGAGAAAGAAACCATCGCGCGGCGCGTCGGCATGGAGCTCGCGCACATCCGCCCGACACCGCCCGCGGTGCGCCTGTTCGACGCCGGCATGGGCGACGGCAGCGTGCTGACGCGCGTGATGCGCGAGATGCACCGGCGGCTGCCGAACATGCCGTTCTACCTGGTGGGCAAGGAGATCAGCCTCGAAGACGTTCGCATGTCGCTCGACAAGATGGCCGACCGCTTCTTCGAGCACCCGGCCACCGTGCTGATCGTCACCAACCTGTACTACACCGAGGCGCCGTGGCTGGCGCCGAAGTCGCTGTCGGCCGCCACCTCGCTGGTGTGGCACGAACTGGCGATGACCGGCACCAGCTCGCACGAGTTCAGCGAGCAGATCCACGCGCTCGAGCCGTTCCTGGCGCAACACTGGCAGGCGCGCCACAGCCCGAAGACCGGCAACCCGATCTACGACCATCCGGTGGTGCTGGTGCTGTACCGCGACGACATGCGCTTCCTGATGCACGACATCATCCCGCAGCAGGCCAGGGCGCGCGCCGACTACGACCTGGTGATCGCATCGCAGCCGTACCGCGCGCGTGTGTCGGTGGAGTTCAAGGCTGCGCGCGTGGTGGCGCCGCTGGTGCGCGCGCTCGGTCCCGGCGGGCGATTGTTCGGCGTGCATTCGCACGGCGGCGATCCGGGGCTGGAGATCATCCGCGAGGTCTGGCCCGACGAGAACCCGTTCACCACCACCCGCCATGATCTGCTGCGCGCGGTGCGCGGCGAGCTCGGCAAGGACGCGCGCCACTACCACACGGCCGACTACCCCGACACGCGGGCGATCTTCCGCTACGACATGCACACGCTGCCCAACGAGCTGTCGGGCGCCAGCATCGGCACCTCGACGCTGTTTGCGGCGTGGAACGCCGCGGTGTACGTGGCGCAGATCGAAGACGAGCGCCTCGCGCAGGTGGTCAGCGACCGCCACTACCTTGACGCCACCGGCCGCGTGCTGCAGCGCCACGACGGGCTGTGGTTCTACGACGAGTCGTATGTCGTCTCCTGCAAGCGGCACTGAGATGGCAGCCGCTTTCGGCTCCGATGCGGTGGCCGCCTGCGCCGCCGAACTGGTGAGCGGCGGCTCGCTCGAGATGAGCCCAGGCCATGCGTCGGATGCCGCCACCATCGCTGCACTGCTGCCGGCCGGCACGCCGGTGTACGTCAACCACCTG
>JBIODO010000097.1:0-11367 GCA_044445225.1 Burkholderiales bacterium | reverse complement strand
GCAGTGATCCGTCGCAGCACGCGACACCAGCCGTTAGCGGCAATTGCTTACTGAGTGCGAGCACGGCAAAGCCGCAGGCGGGTATGCGCCAGCGCTCGAATGCGGCAGCCCTCCGCTGCGCGGAGGGTTCCCTGCGCTGCTCGGCCTCGTGGCCCGTCGCGAAACTCGCTTCGCTCACTGCGTTCGCTGCACTCGGACAATCGCGACGAGTCAGATCACGAAGCGCGCTGGCGCGCGCGGCCACGAGCCCTGCGCTGCTCGGCGCCGCATATGTCGCTGCCGACGCACACCCACCCACGGCCTTGCTGGCACCACCGTGCCCTTCGTCGCATGCCCACGCCGCCGCTGCGCGGTGGGCGGTACCCGGGGTGAGCGACTTGTGGGGCGGCGAGAAGCGCAGCGCCGGGGTCGGCGCGCGCAGCGCGCTTCGTTCATCTGACTCGCCGCGATTGTCCGAGCGCAACGAACGAAGTGAGTGCAGCGAGTTTCGCGGCGCGACCCCGGCGCGAGCATCGGAGCGGAGTCGGCGCGCAGCGCCGACCGCCACAGTAGGAGCCCACCCCGGGTACCGCCCGCCGCGCCGCCCGCATTCACCGCATGAGCAGCTCGGCAATGCGCTCAACGGACCGATGCGGCCACCGAGCGCAGTCGCCACCAACGCCGCGACGTGCGCGGACCGTCCGCGCGGGTTAGTCACAACGGACTCCGCTGCTCAGCGCTTGTTGCGGATCGGCACGTCCATCTGCTCGGGCTTGATCTCGCCGACGAGCTCGGGCACGCCCCACGCGAACGCCGGGTCCACCTTGATCTTGAAGTGGTACATCGACTGCATCGCCTGGTGGTCTTCCTTGCGGAAGGTCATCTTGCCCTTCGGCGTCTCGAAGCTCATGCCCTCCATCACGGCGATCAGCTTGTTGGTGTCGGTGTTGCCTTGCGTCTTCTTCAGCGCCTCGACCACCGCGATCGCCGCGCTCATGCCGCCGGCGGTGAAGAAATCCGGCGGCGCCTTGAACTGCTTGTAGTGGTTGGCCACCAGCCACTCGTTGACCGGGTTCTTCGGGATCGCGAAGTAGTAGTACGTGGCGCCTTCCATGCCAGGGAACTGCTTGTACGCCGTCATCGCAGGCAGGATGTTGCCACCGGTGGCAATCTCGATGCCGTAGCGCTTGAGATCGAGGTCGGCGATCTTGAACGGGTTGCCCGCGCCGGCCCAGATGATCCAGATCACCTTGCGGCCCGGCTTGTCCTTCAACGCATCGATCAGCCGCTGCGCACCAGCGGTGAAGTCGGTGGTGGTGGTCGGCAGGTACTCCTCGTGCACGATCTTGGCGGTCTTGATCGCCTCCTTGAAGGCCTTCACGCCATCGCGGCCGAACGCATAGTCCTGCGCCAGCGTGGCGATGCTGACGCCCGCCTTGTCGAGTGCCACCGCGTTGGAGATGGCGTCCTGGCTGCTGTTGCGGCCGGTGCGGAAGATGTACTTGTTCCACTTGTCGCCGGTGATCGAGTCGGCCACCGCAGGCTCGACCAGCAGGATCTTCTTGTTCTCTTCGGCCACCGGCAGCATCGCCAGCGCTACGCCCGACGACGTGGGGCCGACCGCCAGGTCGGCCTTGTCGTCGCCGTAGGCCTGTGCGAGCAGGTTCTTGCCGAGGTCGGGCTTGCCCTGGTCGTCTTTCTCGATCACCACCAGCTTCTTGCCCGCCACGGTCATCGTGCCGCCGGTGGCGTAGTCCAGACCCATCATGAATCCGGTGGCGGTCTGTTTGCCGTAGGCCTCGAGCGGGCCGGTCTTGCTGTAGATGTGCGCGATCTTGATCTCCTTGCCCTGCGCCAGCGCAGCGCCGGGCAGCGACAGCGTGGCCGCGGCCAGCGCGGCGGCCGCCAGTGCGCCGCGCCGCGTAAAGAGCGAAGTGGGTCTGAGCATGCGTGTCTCCTGCGATTGCGTGATGAACGTTTTGGGCGCCTGCCCTCGGGGTTCGGGCCGCGCGTGATGCACACGATGACGCAATGCGCATGCCGGCAACCGCCGAGCACGGGGAAACACCGAGGCCACGCCGCGTTCGCGCCGCTGCGTTGGGCCCGCCGACGCGGCGCGCGCCCCGCAGTGCCCAGTTGTCGGACAACCTGGGGAGAGCCCCTGGCTGAAATCCGGTCACCCGGGCTATCGTCGGTGTCGGTCGATCAACCTGCGTGCCCACGGCGCGCGCCGATCAACGAGAAAGGGCTCCAGACCATGCAAACCATCGGCTTCATCGGCGCTTCGGGCCTCATGGGCCACGGCATGGCGAAAAACCTGCTCGCCAAGGGCCACCCACTGAGGATCGCGGCGTTTCGCAAACGCGATCGTGTGTCCGACCTGCTGGCCGCCGGCGCAAAGGAATTGCCCAACGCCGCCGCGATGGGGCGCGAGTGCGGCGTGGTCTTTCTGTGCGTCACCGGCTCGCCGCAGGTCGAGGCCGTGGTGGCGGGGCCCGATGGCCTGCTGTCGGGTGCCGCCAAGGGCCTGGTCATCATCGACACCTCGACCAGCGAGCCCGACTCCACCACCCGCCTGCGCGAGCTCAGTGCCGCCAAGGGCGTGAGCTACATCGACGCGCCGCTGGCGCGCACGCCGGTGGAAGCCGAGGCCGGCAAGCTCAACGTGATGGTGGGCGCGAGCGATGAAGACTTTGCGCGCATCGAGCCGTTGCTCAGGTGTTTTGCGGAGAACGTGTTCCACGTCGGCGGGCCGGGCGCGGGGCACATCATCAAGCTGCTCAACAACTTCATCGCACAGGCTGCGTGCAACGCCATTGCCGAGGCGTTTGCCGTCGGCCAGCGGGCCGGTGTCGACCTGAAGAAGCTGGTGGCGCTGGTGTCGGCCGGGCTGGTGAACTCGGGCCTGTTTCAGATCATGAGCAAGACGCTCGACGGCCAGCTCGACGGCATGAAGTTCGAGCTCAACAACGCGCGCAAGGACGTGCGCTACTACACCCACATGGCCGAGAACCTGGGTGTGCCCACGGTGATGGGCGAGGCCACGCACCAGTCCCTGGCGCTGGCCTGCGCCCTGGGCTTCGGCAACAAGCTGGTGCCCTCGCTGGTGGAGGCGCAGGAGAAGCTGGCGAATGTGAAGATCGTGCCGCGTTGATTTCCTGCGATGGATTTTGGACGCCTGGTCAAACGACACGAACGTGACCATGCAGTAGGCCCGCTGCGACCGGACGCTCAAACCCAGGCTTGAAATCGGCCGCGGACCCGCCCACATGCGGTCCGTGGGCATTCTGGTCGCGCTCGGGGTCATCATCGTCGTTGCCGGGTTGACGGGCGCCGCGCTGGCCGCCCCGACGCTGGCGCGACTTTGGCGCCGGCAGCGCATCGCTCGCCGACCGTTCCCCGCTGCTTGGCGCGACATCGTGCGCCGCCGCGTGCCGCTTGCGCGCGAACTGCCGGCCGCGCAGCAACTGCGCTTGAAGAAACACATCCAGGTGCTGCTGGCGGAGGTGCCGTTCATCGGCTGCGCGGGGCTCGTGGTCAGCGACGAGATGCGAGTCACCATTGCCGCGCAGGCCGCATTCCTGCTGCTGGGACGCGGCGGCTCGTTCGGCAACTTGCGCGAGGTGCTGGTCTATCCGGGTCACTTCGTCGTGCCGCGTAGCGAGGTTGGCGCCGGCGGCGTGGTGCACGAGGCCCGCGACGTGCTGGCCGGCCAGAGCTGGCAGCGCGGCCAGGTCATCGTGGCCTGGGACGCGGTGCGCGACGGAGCGGCCGATCCGCACGACGGCGCCAATGTCGTCATGCACGAGTTCGCGCACCAGCTCGATCAGGACACCGGTGCCGCCAATGGCGCGCCCTACGTGGGGCGCGGAGCACTGCAGCAGGCCTGGGCGCGCGTGATGAACCAGGAGTTCGTCGCCCTGCGTGACCGCCTGGCGCGTGCCGAGCCGAGCCTCATCGAGCCCTATGCCGCCACCAGCCCGGCGGAGTTCTTCGCCGTCGCGACCGAGCTCTTCTTCGAGCAGCCTCAGGAGCTGGCCGCAGAGCGGCCCGAACTTTACGAGCAACTCAAGCGCTGCTACCGGCTCGACCCGGCGTCGTGGTAGCCCGCGGTCCGGGACCGCCGAGCGGGAGAATCCACAATCTCGCGGATGAGAAGGCGCGGCCGTTGGCGTAGCGTGGTTCGGTATTCAAGGAGGCGCGATGCCTGACATCAATGTGATCTCGATCAGCCCGTCCCAGCTCAGCGGTTCCGGCGAGGCGGGCCTGTACGACGTGTCGCGCTTTCAGAAGAAGTACCTCGCGCAGGGAGACTCCTGGTTCTCGATCGGGACCATCCCGCCGTGGTCGACGACCAACCTGTTGCAGCAGATGGTGCTGTCGCGGCCTACGCTGGCGGTCAATTGCGCCCGGCCCGGTGTCGAGCTCACCCACATGACGGACACCAGCACCGCTCGAGTGTTCTTGAACCTGCTGAACGGGAACATCGCCTGGCAGTGGGATGGCCTGCTGATGTCAGGCGGCGGCAACGACCTCATCGACGCGGCGAACACGTCGCCGAACGCAACGCTCGACAAGCGGCTGCTGCTGAAACCAGGGGAATGGGGCAACGACCCTGCGCCTTCCCGGTACCTGAGCGACGCGGGTTGGACCACGTTCGCCAGCCACATGAGGGACGTCGTCGACCTGCTGCTCGCGCAGCGCGACAAGAAAGCGATCAACCGTGGCATCCCTGTCTTCTTTCACACCTACGACTACGTCACGCCGCGCGACGCGCCCGCCGGCCCTGGCAATGGACCCTGGCTTTTCAAGGCGTTGAATGCATTCGGTATCCCGCCGGCGGACTGGAACGCGGTCTCCGACGAGCTGATGAACCGGCACGCGGCGATGTGGCTCAACCTCGAGCAAACGCTGGTCGGCAAGAACGTGCATGTCGTGGACTCCCGCGGTGCAGCCACGCGTGCCGCGGCAGGCACGCAGGGCGAGAGCAATGATTGGGAAAACGAGATCCACCCGACTGCCAACGGCTACGCGCTGCTCGCCAAGAAGTGGCGGCCCCAGTTGGACACGCTCACCTAGTCTGTCCGCACCTTGGGCGCGAGACACCGGCTCAGCGGCTCAGCACGACGCCCCTGACCGCGCTCAGCCGCGGCGACGGCTCGGTGACGCCGGCATCGAACGGATGGAAGTACGCGCCGAACAAGTCGAGCACCTTGCGCACGTAGGCGCGCGTCTCCGCATACGGCGGCACGCCGCGGTAACGGTCGACCGCGCCCTCGCCGGCGTTGTAGGCCGCGGCGGCGAGTGACACGTCGCCCTGGTAGTAGGCGAGCAGCCATTGCAGGTAGGCGGTGCCGCCGCGCACGTTTTGCGCGGCGTCGTAGGCGTTGCGCACACCGAAGCGCGCCGCGGTCTCGGGAATCAGCTGCATCAGGCCCTTGGCGTTCTTCGGCGACAGCGCCACGGTGTCGAAGCGCGATTCGACCTCGATCACCGACAGCACCAGTTGCGGGTGCACCTTGTACTCGGGCGCGATGCTCTTGACCATGTTGACGATCGGCAGCGGCCACGACGCGCGCGCCACCACCACCGGCGCCGCCGGCGCGCGTCGCGGCAGTGGTTTGACCGCCAGCGCCCTGGGCGGCTCGGGCTCGCGCATGCAATCGGGCACGTAGGTCGGCGCCCCGCCCACCTGGTTGAGCATGCGTTGCGCCTGCTCGTAGCCCTGCTCGGCGGCGGCATGAAAGAAGAACGCCGCCCATTGATCGCTGCGCTCGACGCCGCGGCCGTTGCTGTACATCCAACCGAGGTTGAACTGCGATGGCGCATCGCCCAGCCGCGCCGCCTCGCAATACAGCTTGGCAGCGGCCACCGGGTCGCGATCGACGCCCTCGCCGTTTTCGAGTGCCAGCGCTTGCGAGCGCAACAGCTCGCGCTTCGCGGCCTCGATGTCGCCTTCTTCGATGAGCGCATGCGCCGGCAGCGCGCTCCCGGTGACCAGCAGCAACGCCAGCCGCAGCACGAACGCTGCGGCCCGCTGGCGATGTCCTTGGGTTGTGCTCACGCCGGTGCGCAGAACGAGTGCGCGATTTCAGCCCCCAACGCCGGCAGCGTCAATCCCCGATCCGGCGGCCGGCCGCACATTCGGCAATCAGCCGCTGAAGGCGGCGCGCCCGCGTCTGCTCTTGCTTGGCGCTGGTCACCCAATGCACCATCCTGCGCTTGAAGCTCGGCGGCAGCGTCTGCCAGAACGCCCACGCCGCGCCGTCGGCGCGCAGCGGCTTTTCGAAAGCCCCGCTGAAGTGCTCGTTCTTGCCGATGAGCTGCTCGTAGCTGTAGCCGCTCTTCGGGTGCGCGTGACGGTGCTCGTAGGCGCGCAGGCCGGCGGCGTGCATGCGCCCTTCGGCGATCAGCTCCGCCACGATGCGGATGTTGATCGCGCTCCACACGCTGCCTGGGCGCCGCGGCAGAAAACGGATCACGTAGGCTTCGTCGCCGAGCGACTTGCGGATGCCGTCGATCCAGCCGACGCGCAGTGCCTCGCGCACCGCCTGCGGCCAGTCGATGCTTGGTTTGCCGGTGCCTTTCTTCCAGAACCCGACCCACAGCTGCGGCGCGGTCTCGTGATGCTTGTCGAGCCAGGCGCCGAACGCCTTGGCGGACGCGAAGTGGCGCGGCTTGACAGGCGCCGCGGTCTTCTTCGCAGCGCCAACCGTTCGCGCCGCGTTCTTCTTGGCAGCGCTCACTGCGCGGCGTCGTCGGCGGCGCCAAGCTTGTCGTACAGCGTGGCGCGCGAGATGCCCAGCAGTTTGGCCGCCGCGAGCTTGTTGCCGCCGGTGGCGCTGAGTGCCTCGCGAATCGCGCGCATCTCGAGTTCGGCGATCGCCTGCGGCAGCGGCTTGCGCGCCGGTCCAGCCGCGTTCGCCGCGGCGGGCGCGAGGGCCTGCACTGCGGGCTCGGCCGCGGCAGGGCCAGGCGATGCCGGCGCCGCCTCGAGCGCAAGGTGGCGCGCACCAAGTACCAGGTCGTCGGTCATCAGCGCGGCCTGCTCAAGCACATTGCGCAGCTCGCGAATGTTGCCGGGCCAGCGGTGGCGCGCCAGCAACTCCATCGCGTCGGAGGCCAGCGCCTTGTGCGGCAGGCCGCTGCGCCGCGCGATGTCGTCGAGCAGCGCGTCGGCCAAGGGCTCGAGGTCCGCCAGCCGATCGGCCAGCGGCGGCAGGCGGATCGGCAGCACGTGCAGGCGGTAGTAGAGATCGGCGCGGAACAGGCCCTGCGCCACCATCGCCGACAGATCGCGGCTGGTGGCGGCGATCACGCGCACATCGACTTTCTCGACGCGGTTGCTGCCCAGCGGCTCAACCTCCTGCTCCTGCAGCACGCGCAGCAGCTTGGCCTGCAGCGGCAGCGGCATGTCGCCGATCTCGTCGAGAAACAGCGTGCCGCGGTCGGCCAGCTTGAACTTGCCCTCGCGCCCTTTGCGATCGGCACCGGTGTACGCGCCGGGCGCCACGCCGAAGAACTCGGCCTCGAGCAGCGTCTCGGGCACCGCCGCGATGTTGACGGTGACGAACGCGCGCGCCGCGCGCGCCGACGCGGCATGGATCGCGTGCGCGAGCAACTCCTTGCCGGTGCCGGTGTCGCCCAGCAGCAGCACCGTGGAGTCGGTGCCCGCCACGCGGCGCGCCTGGCGCTTGACCTCGAGCGCCGCGGGGCTGGCACCGATGAAGCTGGCGATCGTGTACTTGGGCCGGCGCTGCGCGGCGAGCTGGCGCTGCGCGTCCTCGAGCTCGCGCTGCAGCCGCACGAACTTGGTCATCAGCGGCTGCATCGTCGACTCGGGGTGGTCCATCAGCACCAGGCCCACCGCGCCGATCACCACGCCGGCGTCGTCGCGCAGCGGCAGCCGGCTGACGAGGAAGGTGCCCGCCTTGTTGGTGAGCAGGTCCACCAGGATCGGGCGCCCGGTCTCGATCACCTGGTTCATCAGCGTGTTGGGCACCACCTCTTCGACGCGCTTGCCGACGAAGTCGCCCTCGCGCTGAAAGCCCAGCGCCGGCAGGAACCGCTTATAGCCTTCGCTGATCCAGACGATGCGATGGCTGCGGTCGACCACCATCATGCCCATCGCGGTCTGCGCGAACAGGTCGAACATCGACTGCGCGGCGAGCTTGAGCACGCCGTCGGCGCTGTGCGGCAAGGCGTGTTCGTGGGTCATCGCGATCACTGTAGCTCGCCCTTGTCGGCGACCCGGCCACTGGAAAACCCGCGCCGGGCCGCCGTAATTACACGATTACAGTGCCTGTGGGCACGCGCGCCTTCGCGATGGTCGATCCGATTCCCCTGCACGGCACCTCGATGCACGACGGCGTGGCCACGCGGCTGCGCGCGATGGTGTTCGACCGCGAGTTGGGCGCCGGCGAGTTCATCGACGAAAAAGCGCTGGCTGCGCGCTGGCAGATCAGCCGCACGCCGCTGCGCGAGGCGCTGAAGGTGCTGGCCTCCGAGGGGTTGGTCGAGCTGGTGCCGCGGCGCGGCTGCCGCGTGATCGAGATGACCGACCACGACGCCGAGGCGCTGCTGCCGGTGATGGCGCTGCTGGAGGGCCGCTGCGCCTTCGAGGCGGTGCGCCGCGCCAGCGATGACGACATCGCCGAGCTCAGGCGGCTGCACAACCAGCTCGAGCGGCATGCCGCCGCGCACCACGTCGACGGCTACTACAACGCCAACCACGCATTCCACAGCCGGGTGCAGGCGCTGGCCGACAACCGCTGGCTCGACCGCGTGACCGGCGACCTGCGCAAGTTCGTGCGCCTGTGGCGCGGCCGGCAGCTGGCACTGCCCGGGCGCATCGACGCCTCCATCAACGAGCACCGCGTGCTGATCGACGCCATCGAGCAGCGCGACGCGGTGCGCGCCGAACGCGCGATGCACGACCATCTGATGGCGCAGCTCGTCGCGTTGAAGGCGCTGCAGCGCCAGGAGTCGCGCAAGGGCGCGCGCTCAGCCGCGCGTGGCGCACCGGGTGCGCGCGTGCGCGGCGCGTCGTCGGCAGGGGGCCGCCGTGCTGGCTGAGTTGAAGTCCAAGGCGCAGGGTCTGCGCCAGGACCACGCGTTGCGCAGCTTGTTGATGCAGTGCCGGCGCCTGCTGTCCGAACGCGGCGAGGCCAACGGCCCGGCGATTGCACTGAGCATCGTCGAGCGCATCGACGCGCTGGCCGACGACCGCCGCTCGCGTTTCTTCGACCACCTCGCACGCGACTTCAGCCCCGACCCGCGCGCCGTGCTGGCCAGTGCACAGGCCTATGCCAAGAACCCGGGCGCCGAGCAGCTGATGCACCTGACGCACGCCACGGAGCCGCCGCGGCAAGAGCTGTTTCGACGGCTCAACCGCACGGCAGGCGGCACCGCGGCGATCGTGCGCCTGCGCCGTGCGCTGCTCGAGCGTCTGCCGAAGAACCCGCAATTGCAGGCGGTGGAGGCCGACTTGCTGCATCTGCTGTCGAGCTGGTTCAACGCGGGCTTCTTGCAGATGCGCCGCGTCGACTGGAACTCGCCGGCGCAACTGCTCGAGCAAATCATTCGCCACGAGGCGGTGCACGAGATCGACGGCTGGGACGATCTGCGCCGCCGCCTGCAACCCGACCGCCGCTGCTTTGCCTTCTTTCATCCGCAACTGCCCGACGAGCCATTGATCTTCGTCGAGGTGGCGCTGGTGGGCGAGATGGCGGGCGCCATCGCACCGCTGATCGACAAGAAGTCGCCGGCGCTGGCCAGCGACCACTTCAAGGTGGCGGTGTTCTACTCGATCAGCAACTGCCAGCCTGGCCTGCGCAACGTCTCGCTCGGCAACTTTCTGATCAAGCGCGTGGCCGACGAACTCAAGCGCGAGCTGCCGCAGCTGAAGACCTTCTGCACGCTGTCGCCGATACCGACGCTGGTGCCGTGGCTGGCGCGCCTGCAGCGCCTGGAGGCCGTGCCCGGCCTGAAGCCGCAGCAAGCCGAACGCACGTTGCAGTCGCTGGCGCTGCTGCGCAAGACCTGCGGCGACGATCTCGCGGGCCTCACGCATGCCACCACCTTGCACGCACTGCCCACCGCGGCGCACCAGGCGCTGTGGCGGCTGGCTGCGCTGTACCTGGTGCTGGTATCACCGACGCCGCAGGGCGACCCGGTGGCGCGCTTTCACCTCGACAACGGTGCGCGCCTGGAGCGCCTGAACGCCAGCGCCAACCTGTCGGCCAAGGGCCTCAAGCAGTCGGCCGGCCTGATGGTCAACTACCTGTACGACCTGTCGCGCATCGAGACATGCCACGATCGATTCGTGCATGGTCGGGTGGTACATTCGCGCGCGCTTTCGGCGCTGCTGTAGCCGCACGTCAACGATGGTGCGCCGCACCGAAACCCAGGAGACCGCATGACTGCCGCCTCTCGACCCTCGCGCCGTGTGGTGTTGCGCGCCGCTGCCTCAGTGGCGGCTTTGCGCGCGGCCGGCGTGTCGGCACAGGCGTGGCCTAACAAGCCGGTGATGCTGATCGTGCCGTTCCCGGCGGGCGGCGGCACCGATGCCTTCGCGCGGCCGATGTCGGCCCTGCTCACCCGCAACCTCGGCCGCCAGGTGATCATCGACAACAAGGGTGGCGCCGGGGGCACGGTGGGCGCCTCGGTGGCGTCGCGCGCCGCGCCCGACGGCTACACGTTCTTCATGGGTGCCGTGCACCACACGATCGCGCCGTCCATGTACGCCAAGCTCGACTACAACCTGGAGACCGACTTCGTGCCGGTGGGGCTGGTGTCGAGCGTGCCGCAGGTGATCGTGGTGCACCCGCAGCGCGTGCCGGTCAAGGACCTGAAGGAGTTCCTCGCCTTCGTGCGCAAGAACCCGGGCAAGCTCAACTACGGCTCGGCCGGCAACGGCACGTCGCACCACCTGGCCGGCGAGTTGTTCAAGCTGCAGACCCAGACCTTCATCACCCACATCCCGTACCGCGGTGCGGGCCCTGCCCTGCAGGACCTGATCGCCGGCCAGGTCGACATGATGTTCGACGGCATGGGCTCGTCGGCCTCGCACATCCGGGGCGGCCGCATCAAGGCGCTGGCGGTGGCCTCGCAACGCCGCGCGCCGGGCTTTGCCGACGTGCCCACCAGTTTGGAGGCCGGCGGGCCCGACTACCAGGTGTCCACCTGGTACGGCATCTGGGCGCCCAAGGGCACGCCCAAGGACATCGTCGAACACATGCAGGCCGAGATGAAGAGAGTGTTCACGGCCGACGACATCAAGAGCACCTGGAACAGCATGGGCGCCGAGCTGCCCAATTTGTACGGCGCCGATTTCGGCAAGTTCGTCAGCAACGAGATCAAGCGCTGGGCCGAGGTGGTCAAGGCTTC
>JBIODO010000096.1:0-11380 GCA_044445225.1 Burkholderiales bacterium | reverse complement strand
CCATGCGAAGCCGCTGGGTGTGCGGGCCGCGCGGTCAGCGTGAGGCGCGCTTAGCCGCCCGACGCGGCGGCTTGGCCGCAAGTTGCACGGCGTCGCGCGCTGCGCGCGCCGCCGCGGCCGGCATTTCGGCGGCCTTCTTCAGTGTCTTGCCAGCGGCATCGAGTGAGGGCTTGGCCATCGCGCCGGCAAATTGTTTGGCAGCGTCGGTGCCGCCGTCTTTCATTGCCTGCACGGCCAACTGCGTGAACTGCTGCGTCAGGGCGCCCCACCATTGCATGGGGTCGACCACGCCGGCTGCGGCCGGCGCTGTGGCGCTCTTGTCGCCGCGCCCGGCCTTGCCAGGCGACGCTTCGGGCCCGCCATCGACGGAGGTGGTCGGCACACGCAGTTTCATCGCTTGGCTGAGGTCGCTCACGGTGACGTTCATCGTCTTCAGCGTCGACAACGTCATGCGCTGCACTTCGAGCGCCTGAATGGTCGCGGCCAGCATGCGGGCGTTCTGCTCGAGCCAGAACTGCACGGTGCGCAACTCTTCGATGCGCTTGTCCAGCTCCACAGGGTCCAGAGTCGGCGCGATCCATTGGCCGACGCTGGGCATCGCCGCGCCGGCGTTCTTGACCAACCCCTGCAGGAACTCGAAGCCCGGAACGAGTTTGGTCAGCGCTGCACCCGATGCGGCCATGGCAACCCCCGCTGGAAGTGGACTGGTGAATCGGGCATCGTAGCCGCAGGCACACGCGATGTCACAAGATGCGCGTGCGTCAAGGCGGCACCAGGCGTTCGACGATGTAGCCGCGTGCCGCCATCAGGCGCGGCAGGCCCTGCTCACCGGTCATGTGCAAGGCGCCGACGGCCACCAGCACCCGCTTGCCCTGGCCGTGCAGCGCATCGATGCGATCGGCCATCGGTGCGTTGCGGTCGTCATTCAAGCGGCGCAGGAACGTACGGTCCTCGCTGGTGTCGGCGCATTCGCACCAGTTCGTGTAGTCCTCGAGTTCGCTCAGCCGGCCATCGGCCCAGGCATCGGCCATGCGTCGCAGCAACGGCCGCGCGCGGCCCTGCTCGAGATGCTCGAGCGCCTGGTCGAGCAGGTGGCGCGCCTCGTCGGGATCGCTGGGCAACAACAGCGCCATCTGGGCTTGGGCGCTTTCCAGCGCGACGATCGGCCGGTGCTGCGCACGCGCCGCACCGGCCAGCACGATCTCCTGCGCGTACCCGGCGTCCAGACCCTCCCAGCGCGCCGACAGCACCGTGAGCGTGATGGCCTGCATCAGCGGGTTGAAGCGCTGCAGCGCTTGCTCGGGCAGGCACGCTGCCGCGACCTGCCTCGACAGCCGCGCGCGCATCGCATCGGGCAGGGCCAGCGGTGCCATCGCTGCGGCCGGCGGGTTGTGCTGCAACTCGGGGTCGGTGATGTCCAGCTCCAACGCCAGCGTGTCGGTGGCGGCGAGCGCGTCGCGCAGGCGCGGCCCGGCGACGGCCCACGGCAACTTGCCCACATGCAATGTGCCGAACAGATAGGAACTGCGCCCTTGCTTGCTGATGCGCCACAGGAAGCCGCGGTCGCGCGCGTTGCGCTGCGCGGACTGGATTTCCTCAGCGGTCGGTATTTGCGTGGCAGGTGGGCAAGTGGTTGCCTCGGACGGCGCCGCAGGGACTGAGCCCGTCGTCGCGGGCGCCGAGGCGGCGTCTGCAGAGTGGGCGCTGCTGCCGACAAGAGCCGCCGCCAGCAGCACCACGTAAAGCAGCGTCCACTTGCTGGCGCCGCGCCGAGGGTTGGGCTTCATGCGGGGATTCTCGCAGCAGCCACTCAACCCGGCGATGTCCACGGTGGTGTGTGGCCGTCGTGCATGCGCTTCAATCGATGGCACCATTGTCCGATGTACGCCATGCAGCGCTGGGCGACAACGGCCTTGGCAGGTCGGCGGTTGCGCCGCGCCGGGTGCGCAGCGGTGTGCCTGACGGCGGTGCTGCTGGGCCATGGCGCGCTGTGGCTGGCAGCCTCACAGGGCGCGGTGCCAGGCGGCGTGCGACCGGCGGCGGTGCAAGTGCGCCACTTGACGTTGCCCGCAGCCGCCGCAGAGGCGCTGCCCACCGAGCCCACGACCCCTGTTGTGCCACCGGCGCGCACTGCGCGCGTTGCAGCGGTGCCGAGGTCCGGCGCGGTGCTCTCGCCGCAGGCCACGACCGACCGTGCCATGGCCACACAGGCCGATGGCATGGCAGCCCCCGATGCGCCCGATGGGTTGCCGCCGAGCGCGATGGCCGCACTCTCGCCAGCATCGCCCGTGGAGACCTATGCGACGCGCATTCCTTCGTCGACACAGCTGAATTTCACGCTGCAGCGGGGCACGGCCGCCGGCGAGGCGACCTTGCACTGGCAGGTCGACGCCGGGCGCTACCTGCTGCAGTTGCAAGCCACGCTGCCGCAAGGCCGCGCGATCGAGCAGCGCAGCCAGGGCGGCTTCGACGAGGCGGGCCTGGCCCCGGAGCGGCTGGCCGATCGACGCCGCGGACGCGACGTGCGCGCGGCCAACTTTCAGCGTGAGCAGGGCAAGATCAGTTTTTCCGGGCCACGCTGGGAGTGGCCGCTGCATGGCGGGGCGCAGGATCGCTTGAGTTGGCTGGTGCAGTTGGTGGCCATCGCCGGGGCCGCGCCCGACGCGATGCACGAGGGTGCCGAGTTGTCGATGTGGGTGGCAGGCACCCGCGGTGCGCTGAATGTCTGGCGCTTTGAAGTGCGCGGCCGCCAGCAGCTGCCCGCGCCCAGCGGTGATGCGCCAGCCTGGTGGCTGGTGCGCGAGCCCGAGCATCCCTATGACCTGCGAGTGGAAGTGTGGCTCGATCCCACGCGGGGGCACTGGCCGCTGAAGTTGCGCCAGACCCAGGTGCCGGGCGGCGAGCCGCTGGAGTGGACGTTGCGCGATGAGCCGCAGTCCGCGCTCGGCAGCTGAGGCCGCAGGCGGCACGCTTCAATGCCTTCGACGCCTTGAAAGCGCCGACGGCGCCCATAGGTTGGCACCAAGGAGTGCCCGCCTCATGCAAATGCTCTACAACTCGGACCACTATGTCGTCGTTGAGTTCGACATGGGCGCGGCTGACACCGCCCAACAGCAACCATCGCCGCCGCAGGGCGGCTACGAGATCGTCGACAAGTTCGCGCGCCGCGGCATCTTTCTCAATGGGGCAGTGGCCGAAGGTTTCAAACGCGGCGTCAGCGCGCTGGTCGAGCGTGGCCCCACCGAAGAGGAAGTGGACGATTTCATCGCCGGCTATACGCTGCTGGCGCAGCAGCCGGTGATCCTGCACTGAGACTGGGATCGCCGGCGCGGTTGCCGGCGGGTCTGTACACCCCGGGTTCGCGGGGTGGCTCCAGGTGGCTGCGGCGTGTCGTTTGTCACCGTTACATCCGCCGGGCCCGTGAGCGCGGCCGACACAATCGCCGTCGATGCCCGGGCGGCCATGCTCGCGGCGCGCATGCACCGTGATCGACGTCGAAGCCCGTCCCCTCCTGCTCTTGCTGGCCACGCTGGTGTCGTTGCTGACCGCCGGCGTGCTGGCGCATGCGCTGAAGACCGCTCGCTCGCGCGACAGCCTGATGGGTTGGGGCTGGGTGCTGGCCGGTGCGGTGGCGGTGGGCACGGGGTTGTGGTCGACCCAAGCCCTCGCGCTGCTGGGCTCTCGCCTGGGTGGCACGCAGCTGTTCACGTTCAGATCGGTTTCGCTCGCCTGGTCGGCCAGCGTGGCGGCCGCGGCCGTTGGCCTGTTGGTCGCGCGCTCGCTGATGTCGCGCCGGCTGCGCGTCTGGCTGACCCCGTGGCTGCTGAGCTTGATCTACGGCGCCGCGTTGGGCGTGACGGTGCGCGTGTTGCCAAGCGTCAGTGAGCTCGCCTCATGGAGCCTGGGATGGGCGCTCGCGGCGGTCTCCTTGCTGGCCGCCAGCGTGACGTTTTCGCAATGGTGGACGCACACGGCCGCAGGCCAGGCGCGTGAAGACCTGGGCCCGCATGCGGCGGTGGGCATCACGGTGCTGGGCATCGGGCTGGCGGGCGCACACGCGCTGGCGTTGCGCGGCATTCAATACCGCCCGTTGAGCGCCGGCCTGCTGCCCAATGAGGGGCTCGACGCGCTCGGCTTGACGGTGTCCGCATCGGTCGGCGCGCTCGCGGTGGCAATCGCCGTGCTCGGTGCCTGGTTCGACTGGCGCAACCGGGCGCAAAACCGTTCGCTGGCAACGTCGTTGAACGAGGCCAACATCCAGTTGCGCCGCCAGGCCTTTTGCGATCCGTTGACGGCGCTGCCGAATCGGCTGCTGTTCGAGGAGCGCATGAACCAGACGCTGCAGCGTGTCGGCCGCACGCCCAGCGCGATGGCCGTGCTGTTCATCGACTTGGACGGCTTCAAACCTATCAACGATTCCTTCGGGCACGCCGCCGGCGACGTGGTGCTGCGCGAGGTCGGCACCCGGCTGCTCGAGCTGGCGGGCCAGTCTGGCACCGCGGCGCGTGTGGGCGGCGACGAGTTCCTTCTGCTGGTGCCGCAACCCGGCGGCGCCGATGGCGCAAGCGCGGTGGCCCAGCAGGCACTGCAGGTGCTGGCGCGGCCCTACAAGCTGCCCAACCGCGGCGAGGTGAAACTGTCGTGCTCGATCGGCATCGCGCTGTTCCCGGAGCACGGCTCGACGGCCAAGTTGATCGCCAACGCCGATGCCGCGATGTATGCGGCCAAGCGCACCGGTGGCTCGACCTATGCCTTCTTCGAAGCGCGCATGGACCTGGACGTGCGCGAACAGGTCGAGCTGCAAACCGAGTTGCGGCAGGCGCTCGAGCGCCAGCAGCTCAAGCTGTACTACCAGCCCAAGATCCATGGCGCGTCGGGACAAGTCACCGGCGTCGAGGCGTTGATCCGCTGGGACCACCCGGTGCGCGGGCTGATGAGCCCCGAGGTGTTCATTCCGGTGGCCGAGCGCTTCGGCCTGATCGGCCACATCGGCAACTGGGTGATCGAAGAGGCTTGCAGGCAGATTCGCGAGTGGTTGAATCTCGGGCTGCGCATGCGCGTGGCGGTCAACCTGTCGATGCACCAGTTGCGCCAGGACGATCTGGTGCCGCGCATTCGCCGGGCGGTCGACGCGCACCGCGTAGACCCGGCGCTGTTGACCTTCGAAATCACCGAATCGGTGGCCATGGAAGACACCCAAGCGACGATGCGCTCGTTTGGCCATCTGGCCCGCATCGGCGCGTCGTTGTCGATCGACGACTTCGGCACCGGCTATTCGAGCCTGGCCTACCTGCGCAAGCTGCCGGCGCGTCAGCTGAAGATCGACCGCGGCTTCGTGGCAGACATCGAGCACAGCTCCGACGCGCTGGCGGTGGTCGACGCGGTGATCAAGCTGGCGCACGCGCTGGGCCTCAAGGTGGTGGCCGAGGGCGTGGAGACCGAACGCCAGCGCGACGTGCTGCTCGGGCTGCGCTGTGACGAATTGCAGGGCTATCTGTTCGCGCGGCCGATGCCGGCGCAGATGCTCACCGTGTGGGCGATGAAGGAAGACGACGGCCACGACATCGAGTTTCGCCACTCGCTGTTCCAGAGCCACATGCCCAGCGCAATGCAGTGACGGGAGGGCCCACCGCCGAAGCGGCCCTGGCGGCCGCTCACTCCAGGAGGGGCAACGCCAACGGCCGGGCGAAGCCGGTTCCGCGGCGTTTGCTGGACATCCGACGGGCGCCTGCGTTTGGCCCAATGCCTTCCTACAATGGCCGCATGACGCGTGCGACAACCTACACCCGCGGGGCCCGGCTGCCCGATCTGCTGCAACAACGCATCGTGCTGATCGATGGCGCCATGGGCACCATGCTGCAGACACGCAAGCTCAGTGAGGCCGACTACCGCGGCGAGCGCTTTGCCGAGCACCCCACCGACCTGCGCGGCAATGGCGACGTGCTCAACCTGACACGGCCCGACGTCGTGCGTGACATCCATCTGGAGTACCTCCACGCGGGCGCCGACATCGTCGAGACCAACACGTTCGGTGCCACCAGCGTTGCGCAGGAGGACTACGGCCTTGGCGCGTTCGCACGCGAGATGAACGTGGCAGCAGCGCGCATCGCCCGCGAGGCGGTCGACGCCGTGTCGACGCCTGAGCGACCGCGTTTCGTGGCAGGCGCACTGGGCCCGACGCCGCGCACCGCGAGCATCAGCCCGGACGTCAACGATCCCGGCGCGCGCAACGCCGACTTCGACCTCTTGCGCGAGGCCTACCACGAGCAGGCGGCCGGCTTGCTGGAAGGCGGCGTCGATCTGTTCCTGGTGGAAACGATCTTCGACACGCTCAACGCGAAGGCGGCGATCTTCGCGCTCGACGAGCTGATGGTGGCCAGCGGCGAACGCCTGCCGGTGATCGTGTCGGGCACCGTCACCGATGCGTCGGGGCGCATCCTGTCGGGTCAGACCGTGCAGGCCTTCTGGCACTCGGTGCGCCATGCGCGGCCGCTGGCCGTCGGGCTGAACTGCGCGCTGGGTGCGGCGCTGATGCGGCCCTACATCGAAGAGCTGGCCAAGGTGGCTGCCGACACCTGGATCAGCTGCTATCCGAACGCGGGGCTGCCCAACCCGATGAGCGAGACCGGCTTCGACGAGACCCCCGAGGTCACGGGCACTTTGCTCGAGGAGTTTGCGCGCGCGGGCTTTCTCAACATCGCCGGCGGCTGCTGCGGCACCACGCCTGCGCACATCCGCGAGATCGCACGCCGCGTGGCGGCCTATCGGCCGCGCAGCCGGCGCGACCCGTTGTTCGCGCCGCTGTTGAACGCGGCCTGAGGCCCGGTCACGACTTGCCGCGGTTGCCCGGGAAGGCGTTGGTCGGCGGCGGCAGCGCGCGATCGTCGAGCTTGTCGATCGCCACCGGGCCTGGCACGACGCGCAGCGTGACCGCTTCGTTCGGGGGCGGCGTCAGCATGACCACACGCAGGCCGACCACCCCGCGGCTCATCAGGTAGTTGCGCATGGCGGCGCCGCGCGCCGCGGGCCCGGGTGTCGCCACATGCACCTTGGCGCTGGCCTGGCGCGCCAGCGATTGCGCCACCTTGTCCATCACCGCGCGCAGCGGTGCCTTGGGCGCCGAGGATTTGTCGTCGAACGCATAGGTCAGCGGCACGTCGACGCGCATCGCGCCGTCGTCCTCGGCCACCACGGCCACCGGGGTGCCTTCGAACAGTTGCTTCATCCAGGTCACTTCGGCTGCCAGCACATTGGGTGGCGGCTGACCCGGCCGCGGCGGTGGCGCATCGGCCGGCGCGGTGGGCGTGGCGGTGGCAACCGGCGCCGCGGTGCGGCTCGGTAGTGACCCACAACCTGAGAGCAGGGTCATTGCGGCAAGCGCCGCGACGGCAAGGCGAAACATGGCTGCTGTCTTGGCAGGCCCGCCACAGGCGAGTGCACACAACGAATGGGGGCATGAGTGTCGCGCAAATTTGTAGAATCGCGGCATCGTCCGAGGAGCGTTGCGACGGCATCGTGGAGATGACGCCAGGCTCGGACCACAGGCCCGCCAAGGCCTGGTGCAACGGCGCTCACCCCGGCCTGCCTGGCGCCGCGCGGTGAGCCCGCCCGGTACCGAGGGCCAGATTCACCGAGGCCGCCGCGATGACCGACACCCCAGCCGATGCACCGATCCAGCCCTTGCAGTTGTCCGGGCTGGAGCCGCTGACGCTGAACGACGAATCGTTGTTCGTCAACGTCGGTGAGCGCACCAACGTCACCGGCTCCAAGGCGTTCGCGCGCATGGTGCTCGAGGGCCGCTACGAAGATGCGTTGAGCGTGGCGCGCCAGCAGGTGGAGAACGGCGCGCAGATCATCGACGTCAACATGGACGAGGCCATGCTCGACAGCAAGGCCGCGATGGTGCGCTTCCTGAACCTGATCGCCAGCGAGCCCGAGATCGCGCGCGTGCCGATCATGATCGACTCGTCCAAGTGGAGCGTGATCGAGGCGGGCCTGAAGTGCATCCAGGGCAAGGGCATCGTCAACTCGATCTCGTTGAAGGAAGGCCCCGACGAATTCAAACGCCAGGCCACGCTGATCCGCCGCTACGGCGCGGCCACGGTGGTGATGGCGTTCGACGAGCGGGGTCAGGCCGACACGCTGGCGCGCAAGACGGCGATCTGCGAGCGCGCGTATCGCATCCTGGTCAACGAGGTGGGTTTTCCGCCCGAGGACATCATCTTCGACCCCAACATCTTTGCGATCGCCACCGGCATCGAGGAGCACGCCAACTACGCGGTCGACTTCATCGACGCCACGCGCTGGATCAAGGCCCATCTGCCCGGCGCCAAAGTGTCGGGCGGCGTCAGCAACGTCTCGTTCAGTTTCCGCGGCAACGAGCCGGTGCGCGAGGCGATCCACACCGTGTTCCTGTACCACGCCATTCGCGCCGGCATGGACATGGGCATCGTCAACGCCGGCATGATCGGCGTCCACGACGACCTCGACCCCGCGCTGCGCGAGCGCGTCGAAGACGTGGTGCTGAACCGGCGCGCCGACGCCACCGAGCGGCTGCTCGAGGTCGCCGAGCAGGTGAAGGGCGCGGCCAAGGACGAGAGTACGAAGCTCGCGTGGCGCCAGGCCGGCGTCGACGAGCGCCTGTCGCACGCGCTGGTGCACGGCATCAACGAGTTCATCGTCGAGGACACCGAAGCCTGCTGGCAGCGCGTGCAAGCCGAAGGCGGCCGCCCGCTGCATGTGATCGAAGGCCCGCTGATGGCCGGCATGAACATCGTCGGCGACCTGTTCGGCCAGGGCAAGATGTTCCTGCCGCAGGTGGTGAAGAGCGCGCGCGTGATGAAGCAGGCGGTGGCCCACCTGCTGCCCTACATCGAGGCCGAAAAACGCGCGCTGGTGGATGCGGGCGGCGAGGCCAAGCCGAAGGGCAAGATCGTCATCGCCACCGTGAAGGGCGACGTGCACGACATCGGCAAGAACATCGTCACTGTCGTGCTTCAGTGCAACAACTTCGAAGTCATCAACATGGGCGTGATGGTGCCGTGCCAGGACATCCTGGCCAAGGCACGCGTCGAGGGCGCCGACATCATCGGGCTGTCGGGCTTGATCACGCCGAGCCTGGAGGAGATGCAGCACGTCGCCGCCGAGATGCAGCGCGACGAGTGGTTCCGTGTCAAGAAGATTCCGCTCTTGATCGGCGGCGCCACCACCAGCCGCGTGCACACCGCGGTGAAGATCGCGCCGCACTACGAAGGGCCGGTGGTCTACGTGCCCGACGCGTCGCGCAGCGTCGGCGTGTGCGCCGACCTGTTGTCGGATCAGCGCGCGGCCAAGTTCATCGGCGATCTCACCGCCGACTACGAGCGCGTGCGTGCGTTGCACGCGGCAAAGAAACCCACGGTCCTGGTGACGCTGGCCGAGGCGCGCGCCAACAAGACGCCGATCGACTGGAGCGCGTACGTGCCGCCTAGACCGAAGTTCATCGGCCGGCGGCTGTTTCGCAACCAGGATCTGGCCGAGATTGCGGCCTGCATCGACTGGGGTCCCTTTTTCCAGACGTGGGACCTGGCGGGCAAGTTTCCCGACATCCTGCGCGACGAGGTGGTCGGCGCCGAAGCCACGCGCGTGATGAGCGACGGCCGCCGCATGCTGCAGCGCTTGATCGAAGGCCGCTGGCTGACGGCGCACGGCGTGGTCGGCCTGTGGCCCGCCAACACGGTGGACGACGACTGCATCGAGCTCTACGCCGACGAGTCGCGCAGCGAGGTGCTGCTGCGCTGGTGGCCGCTGCGCATGCAGGCCGAGCGGCCGGTGGTCGACGGCGTGCGCCGGCCCAACCGGTGCTTGGCCGATTTCGTGGCGCCGCGCGGTGTGCGCGACGACTACGTGGGCATTTTCGCGGTGACGGCAGGTGTCGGCGTCGACAAGAAGGAGAGGCAGTTCCTCGCCGATCACGACGATTACAGCGCCATCATGCTCAAGGCGCTGGCCGATCGACTGGCCGAGGCTTTCGCCGAGCGCTTGCATCAGCGCGTGCGCACCGACCTGTGGGGCTATGCAAGCGAGGAGTCTTTGAGCCACGAGCAGTTGATTGCCGAGGCCTACCGCGGCATTCGGCCCGCGCCGGGTTATCCGGCGTGCCCGGATCACGGCATCAAAGGCGCGATGTTCCGGTTGCTGAATGCGCACGAAGCCGGCATGGAGCTCACCGAAAGTTTGGCCATGATGCCGGCGGCCAGCGTGTCGGGCTTCTACATCGCGCATCCGCAAGCCGCGTACTTCAACGTCGGGCGCATCGGCCGCGACCAGCTGCAGGCGTGGGCCGCTGCACAGGCGATCGAACCCGCGCAAGCGCAGCGCGCGCTGGCCTCGGTTTTGTAGGTTAGCGGCCTGGCCTCGCCGCGTTTTTTCCGAACTTCGCGCCATTCACGGCGGCAACCTCGAATTCAATGGCCTGAGCTCGTTCGGCCCGGGCTTCAGCGCTCGGGCAAACCGCGGCGCAGCTGCATCGCCTCGGCCAAGTGGTCGTTGCTGATTGCCGTGGCGGCGGCCAGGTCGGCGATCGTGCGTGCCAGCTTGATCACGCGGTGCAGGCTGCGGCCTGACCAGC
The DNA here is from genome assembly GCA_044445225.1 of Burkholderiales bacterium. Lineage (GTDB taxonomy): Bacteria > Pseudomonadota > Gammaproteobacteria > Burkholderiales > Burkholderiaceae_C > JAEUPI01. Next base: position 771 of record JBIODO010000096.1, on the reverse strand, counting down.
CCATGTGCGTCGCTGCGCGCTGGGCGAACTGGCTTGTCGAAGCGTCGAGCGCGCAATGCACGTCGATCTGCGCCGGCGTCAACTCGGCATTGACGACTGCTTGGCGCTGCAGCTGTCGTTCACGTGCGCGCGCCACGCGCTGTGCCACCGTGGCCGACGCGTCGCCGTCGCCGCCAGCCAGCATCTGCTGCGCGCGGGCTCCATGCACTTCGACCTGCATGTCGATGCGATCGAGCAGCGGCCCTGAGATGCGCCCCTGGTAGCGCGCAATCTGATCGGGTGTGCAGCGGCAACGCTGGGCGCTGCCTGCGGGCGCGCCGAGCCAACCGCACGGGCAGGGGTTCATCGCGGCCACGAGTTGAAAGCGCGCCGGAAACGCGGCCTGCCTGGCGGCGCGCGAGATGGTGATGCGGCCGCTCTCCAGCGGTTCGCGCAACGCCTCCAGGCTGGCGCGCGCGAACTCGGGTAGTTCGTCGAGAAACAGAACGCCCGCATGCGCCAGCGAGATCTCACCCGGACGCGGCGGCGAGCCGCCGCCCACCAGCGCGACGGCGCTCGCGGTGTGATGCGGTGCGCGCACCGGTCGGCGGCCCCAGGTCTTGCTGTCGAAGCTGCGCGCCGCGAGACCCTGCAATGCGGCACTGGCCAACATCTCGTCGTCGCTCATCGGCGGCAGCAGGCCGGGCAGCCGCGCTGCGAGCATCGATTTGCCGCTGCCGGGCGGCCCCACCATCAACAAACTGTGGCCGCCCGCGGCGGCCACTTCCAGTG